>NZ_DCNR01000001.1:0-3301 GCF_002322065.1 Dermacoccus sp. UBA1591
AGCGGTTGTCGGCGGCGGCTCCTAGGATGGGCCCATGACCAAGGTTCTCTCCGCTGTTGCCTGGCCGTACGCCAACGGCCCCCGCCACATCGGGCACGTCGCCGGTTTCGGTGTGCCCTCCGACGTCTACAGCCGGTACATGCGCATGGCGGGTCATGACGTGCTCATGGTCTCGGGCACCGACGAGCACGGCACGCCGATCGTCATCATGGCGGAGAAGGCGGGCAAGACGCCGCAGGAGTTCGCGGACGAGAACGCGAGCATCATCGTCGACGACCTCGTCGGCCTCGGCCTCAGCTACGACCTGTTCACGCGCACGACGACGGCGAACCACTACGAGGTGGTGCAGAAGCTGTTCCTCGCGCTGCACGAGAACGGGTACATGGTCGAGCAGACGACGTCGGGCGCCATCAGCCCGTCGACGGGGCGAACCCTGCCGGATCGGTACATCGAGGGCACGTGCCCGATCTGCAAGTACGCGGAGGCGCGCGGCGATCAATGCGACAACTGCGGCAACCAGCTCGACCCGACGGATCTCATCGATCCGCGTTCCAAGATCAACGGTGAGACGCCGGAGTTCATCGAGACGCAGCACTTCTTCCTCGACCTGCCGGCGCTCGCGGACGCGTTGTCGTCGTGGCTCGACGGGCGTGAGGCGACGGGCACGTGGCGCCCGAACGTCATCAAGTTCAGCCAGAACATCCTCGAGGAGATCCGTCCGCGCGCGATGACGCGCGACATCGACTGGGGCATTCCCGTGCCGCTCGACGGATGGCGCGAGCAGCCGACGAAGCGTCTGTACGTGTGGTTCGACGCCGTCGTCGGCTACTTGTCGGCCTCGATCGAGTGGGCACGTCGCCTCGGCGAGCCCGACAAGTGGCGCGAGTGGTGGAACGCGCCTGCGAGCACGGGCGGAGATGCGGAGCTCGCTCGGGCGGAGCGTGCGACGTCCGACGAGGGCAGCGTCGGAGCCCAGAAGGCATCGGAAGTACTTGGAAACAGCGACGGAGTCGCGGTTTCCAAGTACTTCATGGGGAAGGACAACATCGTCTTTCATTCGCAGATCTGGCCCGCTGAGCTTCTTGCTGCGAATGGCGAGGGCGCGAAGGGCGGGGTGGAGAGTCCTTTCGGGCATCTCAACCTGCCGTCGGAGGTCGTCTCGTCCGAGTTCATGACGATGGAGGGCAAGCAGTTCTCGACGAGTCGGGGGCATGTCATCTACGTCAAGGACGTGCTGGAGCGCTACGGTCCCGATCCGTTGCGGTACTTCATCGTCGCGGCCGGCCCCGAGAATCAGGACGCGGACTTCACGTGGGCCGAGTTCGTGCAGCGCAACAACTCGGAACTCGTCGCGGGCTGGGGCAATCTCGTCAATCGTGCGGCGAGCATGATCCACAAGAACTTCGGTGAGATCCCGGCGCCGTCCGAGTTGGCCGATGTCGACCGCGAGGTGCTCGACGCGGTGCGCGGCGGGTTCGCGACGGTGGGTGCGCTCATCGAGCGCAACCGTCTCAAGGCGGCCCTCACGGAGACGATGCGTCTCGTCGGCGAGGTCAACCGGTACGTCGCGGTGACGGAGCCGTTCAAGCTCAAGGGTGAGGACGAGCGGGAGCGTCTCGCGACGGTGCTGCACACGCTCGCGCAGTGCGTCGTCGACCTCAACACGATGATGGCGCCGTTCGTGCCGTTCTCCGCGAATCTCGTGCACGAGGTCATGGGCGGTGAGGGGGAGTTCATGCCGATGCCGGTCGCGAAGGAGGTCACCGACCTCGACGACGGACGTCCGTACCGCATCATCACGGGCGAGTACTCGGCCACGCCGCGCTGGCAGCCGCGTGACGCCGCGCCGGGCACGCCGATCGCGAAGCCGAAGCCGGCGTTCAAGAAGTTCGACCCGGCGGTGGTCGAGGAGGAACTCGAGCGAATGAACATCTCGGCGTGAGCGACCCAAACCTGCGCCGCAGCGACAAGCCGACGCCGCCGCAGCCGCTGCCGTCACCGGTCGTCGACAATCACACTCACCTCGACATCTCCCGTGACGGCGGCGCGCCACCCGACGTGCGCGCCGTCATCGACGAGGCCGTCGCGGTCGGCGTCGATCGGATGGTGCAGGTGGGGTGTGATCTTGCGGGCGCGCGCTTCACCGAGCGCGTCATCGACGCCCACCCCGAATTGCTCGGCGGCGTCGCGCTGCACCCCAACGAGGCGCCCAAGCTGTACGCCGCGGGCGAGCTCGACGCCGCATACGCCGAAATCGAGCGCATCGCGGCCCACCCGCGGGTGCGTGTCGTCGGTGAGAGCGGGCTCGACTACTTCCGCACCGGCCCCGACGGCGTCGCGGTGCAGCAGGAGAGTTTCCGGTGGCACATCGAGCTCGCCAAGCGCTTCGGCAAGGCGCTGCAGATCCACGACCGTGAGGCGCACGAGGACGTCATGCGCATCCTCGCCGAGCAGGGCGCGCCTGAGAAGACCGTCCTGCACTGCTTCAGCGGTGATGTCGCGATGGCGCGCGAGTGCGTCGAGCGCGGCTATTACGTCAGCGTCGCCGGCGTCGTGACGTTCAAGAACGCCCGCGAACTGAGGGCGGCACTCGCACAGGTGCCGCTCGAGCAGCTCCTCGTCGAGACGGATGCGCCGTACCTGACGCCGTCGCCGCACCGCGGGGCGACCAATGCGCCGTACCTCGTGCCGCTGACGGTGCGAGCGCTCGCCGAGGTCAAGAACGTCGACGTCCCGGCGCTGTGTGCGGCGTTGTCGGAGACGTCCGAGCGCGTCTACGGGCCGTGGTGAGCGTCACGCGCGTGATTCCATAGCGCAGCGATCGACGCAAGGGGGCTGGCACCGCGTGTGACGAATCCCACTGCAGCGGAAGATTTCCCGGGATGCCGCACCTGACGCCCCATCGCGTCGCAGTATCCGTTACGGTTCCGTTATCTGAATTTGACCCTCGCGGGTTGCCTCGGCAGTGTTGTCCGGGTTAACCCGAGTCTGGATCACACGGACGTGCCCTCGACCTCATGGTCGACGGGCTGGAGCGCAGGCCTGAGCCGAGCGCTTCGCACCGAGCCTTCGGTGCTCTGCGCGCCGCCAGTGAGGGACCTTCGACATCGGAGCATGATGACGTTCTCGACCACCCGCACCACTTCTCGTACGATCGCCGCGGCCGCTGCCGTGGCAGCCGCTTCGACGCTGGCCGCTTGCGGTTCGAGCGACTCGAAGACCGCGTCCGACGTTCCCTCGATCTCCTCGAGCTCGACGCCGACGAAGTCCGCGACCTCGACGCCGTCCACGACGAAGGCTG
>NZ_DCNR01000001.1:3581-32798 GCF_002322065.1 Dermacoccus sp. UBA1591
GACGAAGGCTGCGCCGAAGCAGACGCAGGCCGAGCGCGCCTCGCGTTCGCAGGCCCGTCAGGCTCTGCCGGCCAAGCCCGCCACGCCCGCCAAGGCCGCTGCTCCCGCCGTCACGTACGTCAACTGGAGCCAGGTCCAGACGATCCCGGCGAAGACGAAGTACGTCTACAGCGCCGACATGCCCAAGGGCACGTCCAAGGTGACGCAGGAAGGCCGTTCGGGCGCCGAGACGGTGACGTACCGCAGCGCCAAGAAGGGCGAGAAGGTCGTCTCCTCCAATGTGATCGACACGACCGTCACGCGCAACGCCGTGCGCCGCGTCGTCACGATCGGTACGAAGCAGGCCGTTCAGCAGGCGCCGCAGCAGTCGCAGCAGACCCAGGTGTCGCGTTCGACCGCCCGCAAGGCCGTGACGCAGCAGAGCGCGCCGAAGCAGCGCACCTACGCCTCGTCGGCCCAGCGCACGCAGAAGAGCGCTGCCGCTCCGGCCGCCGCCAACTCGGGCATGTGGGACCGCATCGCTCGTTGCGAGTCGACGAACAACTGGCACATCAACACGGGCAACGGCTACTACGGCGGCCTGCAGTTCGACAACCAGACGTGGCTCGGCTCCGGCGGCGGCGCCTACGCCCCGCGCGCCGACCTCGCGACCCGTGAGCAGCAGATCGCCATCGCGAACAAGGTCTACGCCCAGCGCGGCCTGCAGCCGTGGGCCTGCGGCCACGCAGCCTGATCGACACCTGACGCGCACCGCGCGCCCGGTCATGAAGACCCGGCTCGTCCCCTCGTGGGGCGGGCCGGGTCTTCGCATGTGCCGATAGGGTTGGCGTCATGCATGACGACGACGCGACGCCCGCAGGCCGTGACGACACGACGGGCCTGTTGAGTGCCGCCGACATCCGCGAGCTCGCCGAGCGTCACGGGGTGCGTCCGACGAAGACGTGGGGGCAGAACTTCGTCATCGACCCGAACACGGTGCGCAAGATCGTCCGCCTGGCAGGGGTCGGGGCCGACGACACCGTCGTCGAGGTGGGCCCGGGGCTCGGGTCGTTGACGCTCGCACTGCTGCCGGCCGTCGCGCATCTCAGCGTCGTCGAGGTCGATCCGAACCTGGCGGCGCAGCTGCCCGCGACGGTTGAGCGGTTCGCGCCGCAGCACGCATCGAAGCTGAACGTCGTCGAAGCGGATGCGATGACGGTCGACTCGCTCGAGCCGGCACCGACCGCGCTCGTCGCGAACCTGCCGTACAACGTGTCGGTGCCCGTGGTCCTCAACTTCCTCGAGCATTTCCCGTCGCTGCAGCGCGTGCTCGTCATGGTGCAGCTCGAGGTCGCGCAGCGCCTCGCAGCGGAGCCGGGCAGCAAGGTCTACGGCGTGCCGAGCGTCAAGGCCGCCTGGTACGCCGACGTGCGTCTCGCAGACCGCGTCGGACGCAACGTCTTCTGGCCGGCCCCGAACGTCGATTCGGGTCTCGTCTCGCTCGTGCGTCGTGACCCGCCGACGACGGAGGCGACGCGCGCGCAGGTCTTCGCGTGCATCGACGCCGCGTTCGCGCAGCGCCGCAAGACGCTGCGGGCTGCCCTCGCCGGCTGGGCGGGCGGCGCCGACTGGGCCGAGGCGGCACTCGTGGCAGCGGGCATCGACCCGCGGACGCGAGGCGAGCGCCTCGGTATCGACGAGTTCGCCGCCATCGCCTCCGCCCACGCGGCGGCGACGCAGGACTGAGTCGTCCTCCGGCCGCAATGCTCACCCAACACTGTGGCGGACGGCGCCTGTTGGCTCGGGTGGCTGCCCGGAGGGCGGTCCATGCATAGGGTGGGGGCATGACGGCTTCGAGCGCACAGATCACCCGCGTCAGCGTGAGGGTGCCTGCGAAGGTCAACCTCGAGCTGTGCGTGGGGCCACGCCGCGCCGACGGGTTTCACGACCTCGCAACGACGTTCCATGCCGTCGACCTGTTCGACGAGGTCGACGTCACGTCGGCCGACGAGTTCTCGCTCACGGTGACGGGGCTCGGCGCGGACGTCGTGCCGTGCGACGAGTCGAACCTGGCCTGGCGAGCGGCGCAGCTCATGGCCACCTCGTACGGCGTCGACGGCCGCTGCGCCATCGCGATTCGCAAGGCCATCCCGGTGGCTGGTGGCATGGCGGGCGGATCGGCCGACGCCGCCGCGACGCTCGTCGCCTGCGACGCGCTCTGGGGGCTCGGCCTGTCGCGCGCGACGCTCGAGGAGCTCGCCGCGCAGCTCGGCTCAGACGTCCCGTTCGCCCTCACCGGAGGCACCGCGCTCGGCACCGGGCGCGGGGAGAAGATCGTGCCGGTGCTCGCGACGGGCACCTACCACTGGTTGTTCGCGCTGACGCACGAGGGGCTGTCCACGCCCGCCGTCTACGCCGAGTGCGACCGGCTTCGGGAGGGCCACCGCGTGCCTGAGCCCTCTCCGTCGGACGGCCTGCTCGCGAGCGTCCGCTCCGGTGACGTCCACGGCGTCGCCGTCGCCATGCACAACGACCTGGAGCCTGCGGCGCTGTCGCTCATGCCGAGGCTGCGCGCCCTGATGGAGTTCGGCCTGGAGATGGGTGCCCTCAACGCGATGGTCTCGGGTTCGGGCCCGACGGTGGCGTTCCTCATGGCGAGCCGCAAGGACGCCGTCGCGCTGCGCAACGTGCTCGCTGCCGGTGACCTCGCGGACGACTATGTCCTCGCCGCCTCCACTCCCCACGGCGCCCAGATCACCTCCGCCTCCTGACGCCCCGACCGAACCCCCGACCCGCCCCGCCTTGCCACCCTGCGATTTTCGTCCACCCTCGCGATTGCCATCCACATCGGCGATCTACGTCCCCATCTGCGAACTACGTCCACATCTGACGGACGGCGTGGCGAGCGCTCGTCTCGGTCCGGCACCTGCTCTGACGGGCGCCGCATCATTAGCTTTGGGCGACGTGACACGGCGGTGAGACAATCGCGGGCATGGCCAACCTCCTGTCCGCTGAGAAGATCTCGCTCGCCCTCGGCACCCAGCAGTTGCTCGATTCGGTGTCGCTCGGCATCGGCGGCGGTGAGCGCATCGGCATCGTCGGCCGCAACGGTGGAGGCAAGTCGACGCTGCTCAAGGTGCTCGCGGGTGTGCACGAGGTCGATTCGGGGCGTCTGACGATGGCGAACGGCGTCACCGTCGGCATGCTGACGCAGGCGGACACGATTCCTGCGGAGTGGACGGTGCTGCAGGCCGTCGTCGGTGATCGCGCCGAGCACGAGTGGGCGGGGGAGGCCCGCATCCGCGAGGTCATCAACGGGTTGTTGCCGGGCATGGATCTGCACGACGTCGTCGGCCCCAAGTCCGGTGGCGAGCGCCGTCGCATCGCGCTCGCGAAGCTGCTCGTCGACGACCCTGATCTGCTGCTGCTCGACGAGCCCACCAACCATCTCGATGTCGAGGGCGTGCAATGGCTCGCCGACTTCCTCAACGCACGCCGCACACGCAGCGACTCGGCGCTCGTCACGATCACCCACGACCGGTGGTTCCTCGACGCGACGAGCACCAACACGTGGGAGGTCATCGACGGACGCGTCGAGCAGTACGAAGGCGGTTACGCCGCGTTCGTGCTCGCGAAGGCCGAACGTGCACGCATCGCGGCCGCGACGGAGGAGCGTCGCCAGAACCTGCTGCGCAAGGAGCTCGCGTGGCTGCAGCGCGGTGCCCCGGCCCGCACGAGCAAGCCGAAGTTCCGCATCGACGCGGCCAACGCGCTCATCGCGAACGAACCGGATCCGCGCAATGACGTCGAACTCGTCCGGTTCGCGACGACGCGGCTCGGCAAGGATGTCATCGACCTCGTCGACGCGTCCGTCACGCTCGGCGGGCGCGAACTGCTGACGAAGCAGACGTGGCGGCTCGCGCCGGGCGAGCGCACCGGCATCGTCGGCGTCAACGGCGCGGGCAAGTCGACGCTGCTGCGCGCCATCGCGGGAACCCAGGAGCTGTCGGCGGGCAAACGCAAGCAGGGCAAGACCGTCAAGATCGCGTACCTGACGCAGGAGGTGCGCGAGCTCGACCACGTCGAGGGCTGGCGCGTCATCGAGGCGATCGAGGACGTGGCGAGCTACATCATGCTCGACGGCAAGGAGACGTCCGCCTCGCAGCTCGCGAAGCGGCTAGGCTTCTCCGGGGGACGTCAGCAGGCGCGGGTGTCGGAGCTGTCGGGTGGCGAACGTCGACGACTGCAGTTCCTCCGCCTGCTCATGAGCGAACCGAACGTGCTGCTGCTCGACGAGCCGACCAATGACCTCGACATCGAGACGCTGCAGTCGATGGAGGACGTCCTCGACGGCTGGGCGGGCACACTCGTCGTCGTCAGCCACGACCGGTACCTGCTCGAGCGCATGTGCGATCGCCAGGTCGCCTTGCTCGGAGACGGCAAGATCCTCGACCTCATCGGCGGGGTCGAGCAGTACCTCGAGCTGCGTGCGCACCACCTGCAGGCGCAGGCGGCGTTCGAGCGTCAGGGCGCGGCGGCAAAGGGGGTCGATGCGACCTCGCTCGCGGCTGACGACGCAGCAGGCGCTGGCGCCGGCGGACGCGTGGTGAGCGCCGCCGAGGAGCGCGAGGCGCGCAAGACGGTGGCGCGCATCGAACGTCAGCTCGCGAAGCTGGCCGAGCGCGAGACCAAGCTGCACGACGAGCTCGCCGCTGCCGCAAGCGATTACGGCAAGGCCGCGGAGATCGACGTCAAGCTGCGTGCCGTGCTCGCCGAGAAGGACGAACTCGAGATGGAATGGCTCGAGGCCGCCGAGGTGCTCGCCTGAACTGAGCGCGTGTTCCGGTCGCGCGCGGCGCCTGGCCGCGCTGCGCCGTTTGCCACCAGGCGCCGTGAACGACTGTCTAGGAGGGTTCTACGACCCCGTGCGCGCCGATTGAACGTGTTCAACAGCGTGGTTGACTGAGCGCATGACGTCGAAGTCGGAGCAGACGCGTGAAGCCCTCGTCGAGACGGCGTTGGCGATGTTCCGCGAGCACGGCTACGAGAAGACGACGATGCGCGCGATCGCCGCGGAAGCCGGCGTCTCGCAAGGAAATGCGTACTACTACTTCGACGGCAAGGACGCGCTCGTCCAGCAGTTGTACCTGCGCCTCCAGGCCGAGCATCGCGACGTTGCGCTGGCCGCCATCCGCGACGGAGCGCCGCTTGCCGACAACCTATGCGCGCTGTGGCGGGAGGGCATCGACGTCATGGAGCCGTACCACGGCTTCGGTTCGACGCTGCTGACGACGGCGCTGCAGGCGTCGTCGGGCACGAGCCCGCTGTCGGGAGCGTCGGCGCAGGCGCGCGACGATGCGATCGGCCTCGTCACCGACGTGCTCGAACGCTCGAAGGGCGTGCCGGGTGGCGCACTGCGACGCCAGTTGCCGATGTTGCTGTGGCTCGTCTATCTCGGCATCACGCTGCACTGGGTGTGCGATGACAGCGAGCAGCGGGCGCGCACGATGACGCTCATCGACGGCGTCGCCCCCATCCTCGCGCGCATGCTGATGCTCGCACGGCTACCGGTGGGACGCGGGCTCGTCGCGGACATCACCGCCCTCGTCGAGAAGCTGGCGCCGACCGGATCTCTTCCGACGGCGCTGTCGGAGCCTGCAGCCAGGACGTCGAGCACCGTCCGCACCGAAGAAGACTGAGGTGCCTCGCGGTCAGCTCTCGACGGCCGTGAGCAGCGTCCGCAGCGACGCGGCGAGGTGAGCGCGAGCGTCGTCGTCCATGCCGGCGAGCAGGCGGCGCTCGTGATGCAGCAGCGCGTCGAACGCGGCGTCGACGGCCCGCAGCCCCGCGGGGGTCAGCCGGACGAGGACGCCGCGGCGGTCGCTCGGCGACGGTTGACGCGAGACGAAGCCGCGTCGTTCGAGTCCGTCGACGCGATTCGTCATCGTGCCGGAGGTGACGAGTGTCTTCTGCACGAGGGCGCCGGGGGAGAGCTCGAACGGTTCGCCTGCGCGGCGCAGGGCGGACATCACGTCGAACTCCCAGCCGTCGAGTTCATGCTCGGTGAAGACGGCGTTGCGCGCCTGGTCGAGGCGCCGCGCGATACGGCTGATGCGCGAGAGCACTTCGAGCGGCGTCGTGTCGAGCCCCGGGCGGACGCTGGCCCAGGCATCGACGATGACGTCGACCTCGTCATGGTGCGGCTTGCCGCCGGGAGCGGTCGACGCCGTAGACGCGATGTCGTCGGCGCCCTTTGGGCCGAAGGCACGGTTCGAGTCGGCAGGGCGCGGCGAGCCGGTGAGTGACATGCGGTCATTCTATCGCTCGTCAAGAAACTTGATGTCGAGAGACTTGCCCTCGGCAGACGGCGTCAGCCCTCGTCACGCGATGTCGTCGTCCGTCTCGTCGTCGCCCAGGCCCATCGGTGCCACCATGTTGTCGACGTCAGGCTCGCCGCTGGCCACCGGCGCGGCCGCGACGAGCGTGGGCGTGGCGTCGAGGCCGGTGAGTCCGTTCCAGCCGAGGTTGACCATGTGGGCGGCCATCTCGGTGGCGTCGAATTCCTGGCCGTGCTCGATCCACCAGTCGCCGGTGAGGGCGGCCATGCCGATGAGCATCTGCGCGTAGATCGGCGCGAAACGGGGGTCGATCTCGCGGCGCGACATGACGCGGGAGAGTTCGTTCTCGATCTTTGTGGCGATGTCCGACATGAGGCTCGCGAGGGAGCCCGTCGAGTGCCAGGACGGGGCGTCACGGATGAGCACACGGAAACCGTCGGGGTTGGCGCTGATGTAGCTGAGTTGGGCGGTCACGGCGCGTTCGAAGAGTTCGCGGGGTGTGCCGTCGTCGGTCAGGGCGCTCGCGATGTGGTCGAGGAAGCTGCGCGTCTCGCGGTCGACGATGACGGCGTACAAGCCTTCCTTGCCGCCGAAGTGCTCGTAGACGACGGGTTTCGTCACGCCCGCCGCCGCCGCGATCTCCTCGACGGTCGCCGCCGCGACGCCTCGTTCCGCGAACGTGCGGCGCCCCACGTCGATGAGCTGTTCGCGACGCTGGGTGCCCGACATACGCGTGCGGCGAGGAGTTGTCATGCCCCCCATTGTGCCGGGTGGGCGGGAGGTCGCAGCCGAGACCTGGGGCGCCCGGGCGGGCTGACGCGGTCCGAGGCGCGGTCCGCGCCGTAGATCGCGGGGACGCGTCGGTGCGTCGACGGAGTGCAGCGCGGCCCGGCGTGAACTACTCTTGTGCGGTCCGCGCTTCGCGGACGTTCCCCGGTTGCTCTGCTGGCAGGGGCCGCCTGACTTTGAATCAGGACTAGCGACGTTGGTTCGATTCCAACCCGGGGAGCCTGAAAGCCCGACCATCATCGTCCGAGAGCGCGTCATCGTCGACGCGTTTCCGGGCGAAGATCACGCGGGACGTGACGCCGATCAGCGATGACGAGACGTCGCGGCACCCCCGGCGGCGATGGCCGCGAACGCGAGTCCGGCGAGGCCGAGCTCACCGGACGTCGGGGAGCTCCGCGACGCGACGAGGTCCGTCTGCACCTTCGGGTCGATCGGCTTCGGGGCGGGCTTCGTCGGAGTGGGCGTGCCCGGCATCGGCTTCGTCGGCTGGGCAGGGGGAATGACGGTGCCGTTCGGCTGAACCGTCGGCAGACCCTTGCACGTCGCCGGAATCGTGCCGGTGACGCTGAACGCCGACCCGCTCGTGTTGCCCTTGACGGTGATCGTCACCGTCTTCCCGGCCTGGTTGATCTTCGAGAAGATGACGAGCGGCTTGTCGTGCGTCACCGGGCCCATCGTGTGCGTCTCGTGCAGCTGCGGCTCGCTCACCGTCACCGTCGCCTCCGGCGTCTTCACCGTGCCCACTGCGATGACGTGGTTCGGCATCCCCTTCGAGCACCAGAACTCGATCGGCGTGTGCTGAAGGCTGCCGACGATCGTCGACTTGGCGTGGTCCCCGGTCGTGCTGGGCGTCGCAGGCGAGTCGGCCGCCATTGACGGCGCGGCCGCGGCCAGGGTCAGGGCACCCACGCCGGCAGCGGCGAGAGCAGGGAACATCTTCCTGGGGAACTTCTCAGGACGAATGCGTGACGATGGCGCTTCCCTCCGCGCGACGTCGGCCGCGAGAACCGCAGCTTGGTGCGGCAACGACCCACTTCTGCGCCGAATCCGTCAGGGTGATCCATATTTTCGCAATGCGACAAATGCATGTCGCCGATACAGTCATGTATAAAAAGCGGCCGGCCAGCAGGCCGAGGCACCTGGCACCGACGGTGACACGTCGATGAACGTCTACCTCTCCAACTCCACCTCGAACCGCGGCACGCCGATCGCCGTCGACGCCATGCAGAGCTCGTCCAACGGCGACGTCGTGCTCGCGCATCTCATCGAGCCGGCCCTCGTCAACCAGAACATGCCACTCGCGGACTCCTGCGACGCGACGGCGGGCGACTCCGGCGTCATCGAGGGCTACAGCCTGCGCGCCTACCGCGTCCCGACGTCGGGGCTCTACAAGGCCGGCGTCTCCGTCCTGGGTGAGAGCGCCGAGGCCTACGGTGGTCGCGCGATACACCTCGAGGGCGTCAACGGCTCCTCGAATCACGGCGACTCGGGTGGCCCGCTCATCGTCAACGGTCAGATCGTTGGCGTCTGCTCGACGGGCGACTCCACCGATCCCGGCTCCGACATCCACACCGGCTCCAACTACGCCAACCTGACGGACAGCCGCCAGTGGATCACCGATGTCACGGGCGTGTGACGGCTCATCGACGCTGACCCTGCACTCATGCAGACGCCGTTGGCACGCAACACGCGTGCCGACGGCTTCGTCGTACCGGGGAGTGGGGATGGTGTCTGTGCTTCCGCGTCGTCGTGCGAACGGAGGTCGCCGTCAGCGGCACACCGTCGCATCAGTCGGGGTCATGAGGGCTCCCTCTCGTGGGTCACGGTGCTCGTGCATCGCGAGCTGACGGCAATGGTGGTCCGCCTGTGGGCGATGGCGCTCAGGGTGCAGCGGGCAGGGATGGACCCTGGTGGCGCCCGAGTAACGCCTTCATTGACAGCGCGTGGCTGACGAACGACGCGTGCCCCGCAGCCTTTGGGGCTACGGGGCACGCGACGTTACGCAGTTGGTGGATGATCAGGCCGGCCAGGTGTCCGACATGCGGTGCTCGCCGGTCTTCACCACGAGGTGGTGAGCGGAGCTCGCCTGCGCTGCGTCAGCCGAGTTGGCGGCGACGATGGCCACCGTCGGGGCCGCGGCGGCAGCCACGAGCGCAGCGGATGCGGAAATCTTCTTGAAGATGGCCATGGTCACTCCTGGATATGATGCGTAATGTAGAGAGTTCAACAACTTGCTCTACGCTGAGTCAAGTTGTGTGTCAAGTATGCCTCGCTTTTGGGGCTGAAAGTAGTTACCGATGAGTTTTGGTGAACGCCTGAAGGCGGCGCGCAAACAGGCGGGCCTTTCGCAGACAGAACTGGCGGGCAACAGGTGCAGCGTCAGCTACGTCTCTCACCTCGAATCGGGCCGTCGGACCCCGACCCCGGACATGCTTCGCTACTTCGAGACCAAGCTGAATCTCGAGCCCGGCACGCTCGGGAGTGCCTCCGATCTGTCCGGGTTCGGGCGCCGCAAGGCGGGAGAGGCCGAGGCGGTTGCTCTTTACTCCGAGGCCGTTCTTTCGTGGCGCCAGGGTTCATTCGGTCTTGCCTTCGAACAGGCGCAGGACGCCCGCCGCCAGCTGTCGACGGTCGGACGTTCCGACATCACACTTCTCATCGGTGCCTTGCTCGTCGAGATCAACATCGACCTCGGGCACTATCGCGAGGCAGTCGCTGAGGCCACGGCTCACCTGACAGCTGCGCGCGCGGTCGGCTCCAGCTTGCTCGAAGCGCGGGCCGGCATCCTCACTTCCAAGGCGGCGCGTCTCGACGGGGACGCGCGGCTCGCCGCGTCGAGCGCTGCGGACGCCGTGCGACTCTGCCAGTCCGCGCACCTCCCCATGATCGTGACGGCGCAGGCACTCATCGCCGCCATCTCAGCCGGGCATGACGATGCCGGCGCCTACGCCCACGAGCTCGAAGAGTCAGCCGCAGCGCTCGAGGAGACCCCGACTCGCGGCCTGGCCGAGTGGGTGCTCGGCAACGTGGCGTGGCACAGCGGTGACGTCGAGGCCGGCAAGGCTGCGCACGATCGAGCGAACCAACTCCTGTCGCCCACCGCAGACTTCCGTAACTGGGCTCGTTTTCCGCGCGTTGCGGCGGAAGAGCGACTCCAGGCCGGCTGCGAGGACGGGGTCGCGGAACTGTTACGCGAAGCGAAGAGCCGCCTCGACCTGCTCGAGAGCGCCGATGAATTGGCGACCCTCGCCATCGTGCGTGCGCGGTTCGCGCGGGCGCAGGGGCACGTGGATGAGGCGCTCGATGACATCCGCGCCGCCCTCGAGGATGCCGACCTGCCGCCGAGCACGCAGGGGCGCCTGTACCTCGCAGCCGCCCACGCCTACGGCGAACAGGGCGACATCACGCAGGCGACGGCCGTCGCGCTGCAGGCAGCACGCCGCTTCACCGAGGCCGGCGACGTCACCCAAGCCCGTGCTGCTTGGGAGTTCGTCGACGAGACCACGCAGGCCGCAGAGCAGGCGAACGCCTGACGTCAGGGCGTTCGCAGCCGCGTCAGCAGTGTTTCGATCGCGGCCGCGAAACCTGCCGGGTCGGCGACCATCGACAGGTGGCCGGCTTGCGGAATCGTCGCCGTCGGCGCGCCCGCGAAGTTCTGTTGCGCGACCTGGAGCGAGCCGCCGGACATCGCGTCCTCGGCGCCCCAGACGATGCCGCGCGGCACGCGGATGGTGCGCACTTGCTCGGGGCTCAGGTGCGTCATCGCGTGTGCGGCCATGACGCGCATGGCGTCCTCCGCGTCGCGCGAGCGCAGCGGCCGCATCCACGCGTCGATCAGTCGGTCGGCGTCGGGGCCTTGCAGGCCGCGACACGTCGAACCGCACTGGTCGTCGAAGATCGGGCGCGCGAACACGTTCGTCTGCGTGCCGAGTCGGTAGAGAGTCGTGACGTACGGCAGGCGCGAGACGACGCCCGTCCACGCACCAGGGTCGGCCGATCGTCCTTCGAAGGCCATGGCGTCGCCGTCGGCGAAGATCACACCGCCGATGGCGCCCGGGGCATCGAGCGCCGCGCGGCCGACGACGGCCGCGCCCAGCGAGTGCCCGACAAGCACCGGCCGCTCGATGTGCAACGCCTCGATCAGACCCGTGACGGCGCGCGCCTGATCCTCGATCGAGTAGTGGCCCGTGTACTGGGAGTAGCCCGCCCCGGGCAGGTCGATGGCGTAGACGACGTGGTTCTTCGCGAGCTCCGGCGCCGTGAGCGACCACGCGACCGTCGACTCGGCGAAACCGTGGACGAGCACGATCGGTGTGCCGTGCGAACCCCACACGCGGTAGTGCACGCCCGCGCCGTCGACGACGACGTCGCGCCCGTCGGGCGCCTGCAGCGTCTGCGGCGGCCGCACGAGGGTGTTCAACGTCAACGATGCGATCGTCACGACGAGAAACAGTTTGACGACGACGCGCGCCACCCGGCGCATCAGCCGTCGACCACGCCCTGGAGCGGGCCGGCCGCCAGGGGAGGCGCCGCCGTCGGGCGCACTGGCGGCGGTGCTCATGCGGCTCATTCGGCGAGGCCGTTCGTCACGTCGTCAGCAGTGCTCGCGCCGGCTGCGCCCGCGACGTCCTCACCGACGGTGCCGGTACCACCGGCAACCTCGCCGGCGCGCATGGTCTCGACATGGGCCGTGATGCGGCGCTCGCCGTACCCCTGCACCCAGATCGCCGCGGAGATGTAGAGGAACAGCAACGTGATGACGATCCACGGCGCCCAGTGACCGCCGAGCCACCAGATGACGACGACGGGGACGAGATACGTCGCGAGTTGCGTCAACCCGCCGAGGATCGCGTGCCAGGTGCCCTGCGGATCGTGCGGCGCCCCCGTTGCGTCGCGTGCCCGCTTTTCGCGGGCTGCAGCCTGTTCGCGACGCATCTGGGCACGCTCAGCGGCCGTCTGCGGGCGGCGTCGCGGTTTCAGCCCGAGGTTCGTCGCGAACGCCTGACGGGTCAACGACTGCGTGCCGACGTGCACGAGAATCATCCCGAGGCACAGGCACGTCAGCGATCCGGGGCGACGCTCTCGCCGAGCACGATCATGACGAACAGGCCGGTGCGTTCGACCAAGTGCGGGCCGCTGAGGCGCGGCGCGTCCGACTCCTTGCCGTCCGGGCGCCGCAGCGACAGGCTCATCTCGAGGAGGGCGGGCGGCGAGCGCCCAGCCGAGCAGGTGCTCGGGCACGAGCGGGGTGAGCAGCCACAGCGTGCTGACGCCCGGGCCCCACAGCAGCGGACGCATGGCGCCGACGCCGCGTCGTCCGCTCCACCACAGCGGCCACACGGCCGTGCGCGCGATGACGTAGCCGACGGCGAACAGCCACGGATGGCCGTCGATGAGGGGTTCGACGCCGAGTGCGAGCACGCCGACGCCGGCCATCGAGGTGAACATGAGCGGGCGTCCGCGTGGGCCGATGCCGCCGTGCACGTTCGTCAGCGCCGTCACGTTGAACCACGCGAACCACACGAGCATCGTGAGCTCGATCGTCGCGGCGATGCGCCCGCGACCCGGGTCGCCGTGCAGCAGGTGGGTGAGGCGCTCGATGGCGACGACGAAGACAAGGTCGCAGAACAGCTCCAACCACCCGACGTGTTGGTGCCGCACGGTGGTCTCGCCGATCGCCTCTGACATGCACCCAGCATGAAGGCGTGCAGGTGTGCGCGACGAATGCACGCAGCGCCTCTGGCGGTGGTGGGCGGTAGAGTCACCCTTATATGCCCCGTCGCCCGCACCGGGTGGGCCGCCGGGGCGGGCCAGACCACCGATCGTCGATCCGCAGGGAGTCACTCGCGTGAGCGCACCCCGTCCCGCAGCCGTCATCGTCCTCGCCGCAGGCGAGGGCACCCGCATGAAGTCCGACATCCCGAAGGTGTTGCACACGATCGGTGGCCGCAGCCTGCTCGGCCACGCCATCGACGCGGCACGCGGCACGCAGCCGCAGCACCTTGCGGTCGTCGTGCGTCACCAGCGCGACGTCGTCGCCGCGAACATCGAGCAGTTCGAGCCGGGCGCGACGATCGCCGACCAGGACGAGATCAAAGGCACCGGCCGCGCCGCCGAGTGCGCTCTCGCCGCACTGCCGGGCGACCTGAGCGGCACCGTCCTCGTCACCTACGGCGACGTGCCGCTGCTCGCGACGCAGACCCTCGTTGACCTGACGAGCGCGCACGAGGCGGGCGGCAACGCCGTCACCGTGCTGACCGCGGAGGTCGAGAACCCGACCGGCTACGGCCGCATCCTGCGCGACGAATCCGGTTCCGTCGCCGGCATCATCGAGCACAAGGACGCTCTCGCCGCCCGCGAGGCCGGGGACGCGAAGCTCGCGCACGCGCTCGACATCCGTGAGATCAACTCGGGCATCTACGCCTTCGACGCGATCGTGCTGCGTGAGAGCCTCGCGAAGGTGACGACGGACAACGCCCAGGGCGAGAAGTACCTCACCGACGTCCTCGCCCTGGCCCGCGCGGCCGGTGGGCGCGTCGAGGCGCACACGATCACCGACCTGTGGCAGACCGAGGGTGTCAACGACAAGGTGCAGCTCGCCGCGATGGGCCGCGAGCTGAACCGTCGCGTCGTCGCGCAGGCCATGCGTGACGGCGCCATCGTCATCGACCCGGCGACGACGTTCGTCGACGTCGACGTCTCCATCGGCCGCGACACGGTCGTCCAGCCGAACACCCAGCTGCGCGGCGCGACGACGATCGGTGCGCGCTGCGAGATCGGCCCCGACACGACGCTCGTCGACACGGAGGTGGCCGACGACGCGTCCGTCGTGCGCACGCAGGCCAACCTCGCGACGATCGGCGCCGGCGCGAGCGTCGGCCCGTTCAGCTACCTGCGCCCGGGCACCGAACTCGGCGCGAAGGGCAAGATCGGCGGGTTCGTCGAGACGAAGAACGCGCAGATCGGTGACGGCGCCAAGGTGCCGCACCTCACGTACTGCGGCGACGCCGTCATCGGTGAGGGCGCCAACATCGGCGCGGGCACGATCTTCGCCAACTACGACGGTGTCAACAAGCACACGACGCACGTCGGCGCGCACAGTTTCGTCGGATCCGACTCGGTGCTCATCGCGCCTGTCACGATCGCTCCGGGCGCCTACGTCGCCGCCGGCAGCGCCGTCGACGGTGACGTCGAGGCCGGCCAGATGGCCGTCGCACGCGGCCGTCAGCGCAACATCGACGGCTGGGTCGAGCGCCGCCGTGCCGGGACGAAGACGGCGGACGCCGCGCGTGACGTCGCGCACGCCTCGCCTCGGGCCGCCGCCGGTGAAGCGGCGTCCACTAGTGTTGACGAGGAATCCTCCGCAGACGAAGGGATCACGAAGTGAGCCTGTCCATGAAGCGCACCACCGAGAAGAACCTCATGGTCTTCTCCGGGCGGGCCAACACCGAGCTCGCGAAGGCGGTCGCCGAGGGCCTCGGCACGCAGCTCGTGCCGATGCAGGCGTACGACTTCGCGAACTCCGAGACGTACGTGCGTTACGACGAGTCCGTGCGCGGCTGCGACGCGTTCGTCATCCAGAGCCACACCGCTCCCGTGAACCAGTGGATCATGGAGCAGCTCATCATGGTCGACGCGCTCAAGCGCGCCTCCGCGAAGCGCATCACCGTCGTCGCGCCGTTCTACGGCTACGCCCGTCAGGACAAGAAGTCGCGCGGTCGCGAGCCGATCTCGGCGCGCCTGGTCGCGGACATGTTCAAGACGGCCGGCGCGAACCGCCTCATGGCCGTCGACCTGCACACCGACCAGATCCAGGGCTTCTTCGACGGCCCCGTCGACCACCTGCAGGCGCTGCCCGTCATCACCGACTACGTCGCCAAGAAGTACGGCGACGAGAACCTTGCCGTCGTCTCGCCGGACGCGGGCCGCATCAAGGTCGCCGAGGCGTGGAGCAAACGCCTCAACGGCGCGCCGCTGGCGTTCATCCACAAGACGCGTGACGTCACGCGCCCCAACCAGTCGGTCGCGAACCGCGTCGTCGGCTCCGTCGAGGGCCGCACGTGCCTGCTCGTCGACGACATGATCGACTCCGGCGGCACGATCTGCCACGCCGCCGACGCGTTGATGAACGCGGGCGCGGAGTCCGTCGTCATCGCCTCGACGCATGCGATCTTCTCCGACCCGGCGCTCGAGCGGCTCGCGAACTCGGTGGCGCGTGAGGTCATCGTCACCGACACGCTGCCGATCACGGACGAGAAGAAGTTCGACAAGCTGACGGTGCTGTCGATCGCACCGCTGCTGTCGCAGGCGATCCGCGAGGTCTTCGAGGACGGCTCCGTGACGAGCATGTTCGACGAGATGGAGTGATCTCACCCTGACGAACGCGGCGCCGCGCATCCCACCCGGGGTGCGCGGCGCTACGCGTTCACGCCGTTTCGTGTTAGCGCGCCGCCCCGCTAGACTGTTCCGGTTGCCTCGGCGAGGGACGAGACGGGCGCGCGCAGCGAGCCCCGAGGGTCCGTGATCGACGCGGTGGCGCTCGTCTGCGAGATCCCGCGGCCCCAGGCCGCCCGCGCCGACCTGCGTCGACGCGCCCGCATCGTGTCCGCGCGTCGCGTCCCGACGAGGCCACCGACCATTCCGGCGGCACGCGTCGTCGGTCCTGACGCACCGAAGGGCACCACCATGGCTGCTGACCAGATCGTTCTCGAAGCTCAGCTTCGCACCGAGTTCGGCAAGGGCGCCGCGCGCCGCATCCGCCGCAACGACATGATCCCCGCCGTCCTCTACGGGCACGGCGAGACGCCGGTTCACCTCGAACTGCCCGGCCACGACACGATGATGGCCGTCAAGAACCCGAACGCGCTGCTCACGATCCGTTTCGACGGCAAGGAGGAGCTCGCGCTCGCCCGCGACGTCCAGCGCGAGGTCATCCGTCGCTTCATCGAGCACGTCGACCTCGTCATCGTCAAGAAGGGCGAGAAGGTCGAGGTCGACGTTCCGGTCCACGCCGAGGGTGAGGCCGCTGCCGAGACCGTCGTCACGACCGAGAACGGCATGCTGACGGTCCTCACGCCCGCCACGGACATCCCCGAGGTGTTCACCGTCTCCGTCGAGGGCGCCGAGGCCGGCACGCAGATCCTCGCCAAGGACATCACGCTGCCGTCCGGTGTCGAGCTCGTCTCCGACGAGGAGATGCTCGTCATCAACGTCACCGAGCAGATCTCCGCCGAGGCCCTCGATGCCGAGCTCGCCGAGGCCGAGGCCGAGGCCGGCATCGAGCACGAGGAGTCCGACCAGGAGACCGAGGGCGACGACGCTGCCGAGGCTCCCGCCGAGGGCGACGCCGCGGGCTCCGAAGACTCCGAGTGATCCGCCGCCCGCCTCCACGCGGGCATCGGATCTCCACGACGACGGGCCATCGCTCACCGATCCTGGTGAGCGGCAGCCCGTCGTTCGCGTTCCGTCGCGGCGCGGTCGTCGGCTCGATCGCTGGCCCGATCGCGGATGAGGGCCCGCGTTTCGTCGACGTGCCCAGCGTGCGCCCATGCGCGATCCGGCATACTTGGGCCTCGTGGATGAGGCGCGCACGCAACCCTGGCTGGTGGTCGGGCTCGGCAACCCCGGGCCCCGGTACGCCGGCAACCGGCACAACGTGGGCGCGATGGTCGTCGACCGCATGGCCACTGACTCCGGCGTCGCCCTGCGCGCGCACAAGGCGCGCGCCGCCGCAGCAGAGATTCGGTTGGGGACGCTGCCGGGCGGGCTGCCCGGCCCGAAGGTCGTCCTCGCCGTGCCGAGCACGTACATGAACGAATCGGGCGGGCCCGTCAGCGCGCTCATGAAGTTCTTCAAGATCCCCGCCGAGCGCCTCGTCGTCATCCACGACGAACTCGACATCGACTTCGGCGCGGTGCGCCTGAAGTTCGGTGGCGGCGAGGGCGGCCACAACGGGCTGCGCTCGATCAGCAAGAGCATCGGCACGAAGGACTACCTGCGCGTCCGCCTCGGCATCGGGCGCCCGCCCGGACGCATGGAGGTGAGCGACTTCGTACTCAAGGACTTCTCCGCGACCGAGCGACGCGAACTCGACTTCCTCATCCCCTCGGGCGCGGAGGCGGTCGAACTGCTCGTCCACCGCGGTCTCGACGACGCACAGAACCTCGTGCATGCCCGCTGAGGGCGTGAGCCGTCGGCTCGCGCTGCACACCTGGCTCGCGACCGCGGTGGTCGCGCTCGCCGGCGTGCTCTTCGTCGTCGTCGCGCCCGGTGTGGGCGACATGTGGGCGGCGCTCGCGCGCGCTCAGGCGGCGCGGGACGGCGTGGGCCTCGGCTACTGGTTCAGCTGGTACAGCGGAGCCCACCCGCCGGGCGGATACTCCGTCCTCGTGCCCTGGCTGTCGGCCGCCCTCGGTGCCCACGCCGTCGTCGCGCTCGCGGCCACGGCCATCCCATGGGCTGTGGCACTCACCGTCACGCAGGTGCGGCGCCCGATCGTGGCCGTGTGGGTCGCGACGCTGAGCGCCGTGATGACGCTCGGCGCCGGTCGCACGACGTTCCTCGTCGGTGCCGTCATTGCCCTCGGGGCGCTTGATGCCGCCATCCGCGACCGTCGCTGGACGGCGTCGCTGCTCGTCATCCTCAGCGGCCTCGCCTCACCCGTGGCGGTGGCGTTCGTGCTCGTCGGATTCGGGGCGGGGCTGCTCGTCCGTCGGATCTCGCTCGTTCCCATCCTGGTCGGCATCGCCTTCATGGGCGTCTCGTCGCTCGTGTGGGGTAGCAGTGGGCCAGAGGGGTATGGCTGGGGCAGAGCGCTCACCTCGCTCGTCCTTCTCGGCTTGTTTCTGCTCGCCAAGCCTGCGAAACCGGTCGTCCTCGCCATCGCCATCACCGCCGTCGCGGTGCTCGTGTTCTCCGCCGTCCCCAACGCGCTCGGCTCCAACCTCGCGCGCCTCGTCTTCGCGGTGCTGCCCGTCGCCGTCGCCGCGACGGCCCGCCGCAGCAACCGGATGACCGCGTGCGCCGTGCTGCCGGCCCTGGTCTGGTCGGGGTACTTCACCGCCCACGATCTCGCGGACGCCCGCGCATCGGCGTCGTCGGTGACGGTTTACCGGCCCCTGTCGGACGCGCTCCAGGCGTTGCCCGGCATCGAGAACAGCCGCATCGAGGTCGTCGCCGACGGCACGCACACCTCGGCGTTCGTCATGGCAGAGGATTTCTGGTTGGCGCGCGGGTACGAGACGCAGGCCGACCGCAGCCTCTCCGACGCGTTCGTCGACCGCGAGGCGCACATCTCCGACGCGGAACTCACCGGGTGGCTGCAGGATTCGGCGGTGCGCTACGTCGCTCTCAACCGCCATCCGGTGAAGAAGACGGGGCAGTGGCGCACCGTCGCCGCGACGCCCCCGGGCTGGCACGAGGTGTGGTCGAACGACCAGTGGCGCGTGTTAGAGGTGCCGGACGCCAAGCCGCTCCTCACCGACGGCGCCACGATCACGGACAAGACCTCCTCCCACCTCATCCTGCGGGTCGCACCCTCACGCGACGTCATCGTGCGAACGCGCTGGTCGTCGTTCCTGCATGCCCGGGTCATCGAGGAGCGCGGCCCCAGCGACCAGCGAGCCGGGCGGGATGACGCGCCGCGCGTCGTCCTCGAACCGACGCCCGACGGGTGGACGCGCGTGCGTCTCGACGGCTCGTCGGCGGCGCGTGACGTGGAATTGTTCGGACGGCCGTGACTGCCCCCGGCGTATCCCTCCATCGTTCGTGCCCCGCGGGGTGATGAGGGGGTGAATGCCTGGAATTCCGGGGTTGTCGCCGCTCCGTTCTAGACTTCACGCGTCGCCCGCCGACGAAGCCGTCGCCCCTTCCGGGCGCGCGCGGCGTTTGCGTGCGGCGTCACCGATTCGACGAAGGAGCCCGCATGCCCGAGGCCGCCCACCTGCCGCTCGCGCCCCTGCTGACGCGCGTGTGCGCCGACGAATCCGTCAAGCGGCTGCTCGCGCTGGCCGCGGACGAGTCGCTCGTCGACATCGCGGCCGCGGCCGGTCTGCGCGCTCCTCTCGTGGCGGCTCTGCTGCAGACTGGCGGCGACGTGGCGGGGCCGATGCTCGTCGTCACCGCGACGGGGCGCGAGGCCGACGACATGGCGACGGCCCTGCGCAACTTCGTCGACTACGACGACGTCGCCGAGTTTCCGTCGTGGGAGACGCTGCCGCACGAGCGCATGTCGCCGCGTTCCGACACGGTCGGGCGGCGTCTCGCCGTGCTGCGCCGCCTCAGGCACCCGGAAGCGGGCGGGACGTACGGGCCCGTCCGCGTCGTCGTCGCGTCGGTGCGCGCCCTCATGCAGCCCATGGCGAAGGGCCTCGGCGACCTCGAACCCGTGAGCCTCGCCGCCGGTGACGAGCGCCCGCTCGAGGACATCGTGGAAGCCCTCGTCGCCGCGGCCTACACGCGCGTCGACATGGTCGAGCGCCGCGGCGAGTTCGCCGTGCGCGGTGGCATCCTCGACGTGTTCCCGCCCACCGAGGATCACCCGGTGCGCCTGGAGTTCTGGGGCGACACCGTCGAGGAGATCCGCTGGTTCAAGGTGGCCGACCAGCGTTCGCTCGAGGTCAACCCGCACGGGCTGTGGGCCCCGCCGTGCCGCGAACTGCTGCTCACCCCCGAGGTCCGTGAGCGCGCGGCTGAGCTCGCGCCGAGCCTGCTGGGCGTCGCCGACATGTTGACGAAGGTCAGCGAGGGCATCGCCGTCGAGGGCATGGAGTCGCTCATGCCGGCGCTGCTGCCGGCCGGCATGGAGACGCTCATCGACGTGCTGCCGGATGCTGCGCGCGTCGTTCTCGTCGACCCCGAGCGCGTCCGCACCCGCGCGCACGACCTCGTCTCGACGTCGCAGGAGTTCCTCGAGGCGAGCTGGACCAATGCGGCCGCCGGCAACGCCGTCCCCGTCGACCTACGAGGCGTGCTCGACGGCGCGTCGTACCGCAGCCTTCTCGAACTGCGTGAGCATGCGCTCGCGACCGCTCACCCCTGGTGGTCGTTCAGCTCGTTCGCGGCCGACGACGAGTTGCACGAGTTCCTCGAGGACGACCTGCCGGGTACCCGCGTCACGATCGACTCGCAGGACGTGCCGAACTACCGCGGCGACACCGAGCGCGCGTCCGCCGAGGTCGCGGCTCACGTCGCGGCCGGGCGCAGCGTCGCCGTCGTGACGGACGGCCCGGGCTTCGCCAAGCGCGTCACCCAGGTGTTCGCCGAGCACGACCTCGCCGCGCGCCCGATGACGCAGGTCGCCCCCGGTGTCGAGGTCGCGACGGGTTCGCTCGGCCGCGGCTTCGAGATGCCCGCTGCGGGGCTCGTCGTCCTCACCGAGGCCGACCTCACCGGCTCGGCGGGAACGGCGAGCACGAAGGACATGCGACGCATGCCGTCGCGCCGCCGCAACGTCGTCGACCCGCTGCAGCTCAAGCCGGGCGATCACGTCGTCCACGAACAGCACGGTGTCGGCCGGTTCGTCGAGATGATGCAGCGTACCGTCGGCGGCGCGACGCGCGAATATCTCGTCCTCGAGTACGCGGCGAGCAAGCGAGGTCAGCCCGGCGACCGGCTGTTCGTGCCCACCGACCAGCTCGACCAGGTGACGCGCTACGTCGGCGGCGAGATGCCGACGCTGTCGAAGATGGGCGGCTCGGACTGGGCGGCGACCAAGTCGAAAGCCCGCCGTCACGTCAAGCAGATCGCCGGCGAGCTCATCCGCCTGTACTCGGCTCGACAGGCGACGCCGGGTCACGCGTTCGCGCCCGACACGCCGTGGCAGCGCGAGCTGGAGGACGCCTTCGCGTACGTCGAGACGCCCGATCAGCTCTCGAGCATCGAAGAGGTCAAGGCCGACATGGAGAAGACGGTGCCCATGGACCGTCTCGTCTGCGGTGACGTGGGCTACGGCAAGACCGAGATCGCGGTGCGCGCGGCGTTCAAGGCGGTGCAGGATTCCAAGCAGGTCGCGGTCCTCGTGCCGACGACGCTGCTCGTCAAGCAGCACTATCAGACGTTCGCGGAGCGTTACGCGGGCTTCCCCGTCAAGCTCGCGTCGCTGTCGCGTTTTCAGAGCGACAAGGAGGCGCGCGAGGTCCTCGCGGGGCTCAAGGACGGCTCGATCGACCTCGTCATCGGAACGCACCGGTTGCTGAGCAAGGAGATCGAGTTCAAGGATCTCGGGCTCGTCATCGTCGACGAGGAGCAGCGCTTCGGCGTCGAGCACAAGGAGCAGCTCAAGCAGATGCGCACGGCCGTCGACGTGCTTGCGATGTCGGCGACGCCGATCCCGCGCACGCTCGAGATGGCTGTCACCGGTATCCGCGAGATGTCGACGCTCGCGACGCCGCCGGAGGAGCGTCACCCCGTCCTGACGTTCGTCGGGGCGTACGACGAGAAGCAGCTGACGGCGGCCATCCGACGCGAGCTGATGCGCGAAGGTCAGGTGTTCTACGTCCACAACAAGGTCGGCAGCATCGAGAAGCAGGCTGCGCGAATCCGCGAACTCGTGCCCGAGGCGCGGGTCGCGACGGCGCACGGCAAGATGGGGGAGGCACGCCTGGAGGAGGTGGTCGTCGACTTCTGGGAGCGCAAGTTCGACGTGCTCGTCTCGACGACGATCGTCGAGACGGGTCTCGACATCGCCAACGCCAACACCCTCATCGTCGAGCGCGCCGACCAGCTCGGCCTAAGCCAGCTGCACCAGCTGCGCGGTCGCGTGGGGCGCGGTCGCGAGCGCGCGTACGCCTACTTCATGTTCCCGGCCGAGAAGCCGCTGACCGAGACGGCGCACGACCGGTTGCAGACGATCGCGAGCAACACCGACCTCGGCGCGGGCATGCAGATCGCGATGAAGGATCTGGAGATCCGCGGTGCCGGCAACCTGCTCGGCGGCGAGCAGTCTGGTCACATCGCGGGGGTTGGGTTCGACCTGTACGTCCGCATGGTCGGTGAGGCCGTCGCCGACTACCGCGGCGACGACACCTCGTCGATGCCGGTCGAGATCAAGATCGAGCTGCCCGTCGACGCCCACCTGCCGCACGAGTACGTGCCGGGGGAGCGGCTGCGCCTCGAGGCGTACAAGAAGCTCGCGAGTGTGGAGAACGAAGCGGCCCTCGACGAGATCATCGCCGAGCTGAAGGACCGCTACGGCGAGCCGCCCGCACCTGTGCTCAACCTGTTCGACGTGGCCCGGCTGCGCACCATCGCGCGGCAAGCGGGCATCAGCGACATCGGGGTGCAGGGCAAGTACGTCCGTTTCGGCCCGGTCACCGAGTTGCGCGAGTCGCAGCAGATGCGCCTCGAGCGCCTCTTCCCGGGCACGCTCGTCAAGACCAACCAGGAGCGGTTGCTCGTGCCCATGCCGATGACGAAGCCCGTCGCCGGCAAGCCGCTTCGCGACCAGGCGATCCTGCAGTGGGCAGCGCAGCTCGTCCAGGCCGTGCTGCTCGACGACATCGCCGCCGCCGCGGCGGCGCAGGAGATGGCGCGCGCGGGCGGAGCGCGACGATGAGCGGCAGCATCGCCCTGCTCGTCGTCAGCCCGCGGGTGCCCGCCGGGCTGATGACGCGCGACGCCTGGCGGCGGCTCGAAAGCGCTGACGCCGTCCTGGGCCGCGCGGGTGACGAACCGCTCGTCGAGGTCGCGCGCGACGAGGGCTTCGACGTCGAGATCCGTGACGAGCCCCCGGCCGCCACGGCACATGCCCTCGTCGCGGCGGGGGTCGCCGGGCGTCACGTCGTCTGGCTCGGTTCGGCGGACGCCGATCCCGGTCTCACCGACGCGCTCGCCGGCGAGCTGACGCGTCTCGACGACCCGCCGCGCGTCGAGGTCGTCGTCGGGTCGTGGGACGCCCCCGGTTCGCGCCTGCTCGACGCCGTCGCCGTCATGGACACGTTGCGCTCGCCCGGCGGCTGCCCGTGGGATGCCCAGCAGACGCACGCGAGCCTCGCACCGTACCTCGTCGAGGAGGCGTTCGAGGTCACCGAGGCCATCGCCGAGGCGAGCGGCGAGCACCTGCGGGAGGAGCTCGGCGACGTGCTGCTCCAGGTGCTCTTCCACGCCCGCGTGGCCGCGGAGCGCGAGGAGGACGGCTTCGACGTCGACGACGTCGCGGCGACGCTCGTCGAGAAGCTGGTCAGGCGTCACCCGCACGTCTTCGCCGACGGTGCCGCCTCGAACCCCGAGGAGGTCGAGGCCGAATGGGCGAGGATCAAGGCGGCCGAGAAGCCGGAGCGTGACGCGAACGATCCGCTGGCAGGCATTTCGGCCGGGCTGCCGCCGCTCGAGCGGGCCGTCAAGGTCGTCGGGCGGTTGACGAAGGCGGGGCAGGCCGAACGCGTCGAGGCCCTCGCCGCCGAGGATTCCATCGGGGCGGCGCTGCTCGACCTCGTCGTGCAGGCCCGTGGCCTCGGAGTCGACCCGAGCGTCGCGCTCTCCGCCACGCTGTCGCGCCTGCACGCCGCGCCCCTCGGTGATCACCTCGGGGGCATCGACCACGCTGAGCACGCCGAGCCCCACCCCGCCCCGCCGGACGCCGACCTGCCGCGAGGCGGCGGGTGACGCGCGTCCCGTTCTCGACAGACCCCACGTTCCTACCCGGCAGTACCCCAGCGGTTCGTTAGGCTCGACACTGACGCGGGTGATCAGACCCGCTGCCCGAATCAACCACGTGTATCGGAGAGTTCTGTGGCAACCATTGAAGGCATCGGCGCTCGCGAGATCCTTGACTCGCGCGGCAACCCCACGGTCGAGGCCGTCGTGCTCCTCGACGACGGCACCAACGAGAGCGCGGCTGTCCCGTCGGGTGCCTCGACGGGCGCCTTCGAGGCGGTCGAGCGTCGTGACGGCGACAAGAAGCGCTACGGCGGCAAGGGTGTCGAGGACGCCGTCGACGCCGTCATCGAGCAGATCGCGCCGCACCTCGTCGGTTTCGACGCGGATGAGCAGCGCCTCATCGACGCCGAGATGATCGAGCTCGACGGCACGGACAACAAGGGCAAGCTCGGCGCGAACGCCATCCTCGGCGTCTCGCTGGCCGTGGCCAAGGCGGCCGCGAAGTCTGCGGGTCTGCCGTTGTACCGCTACGTTGGTGGCCCCAACGCGCACGTGCTGCCCGTGCCGATGATGAACATCCTCAACGGTGGTTCGCACGCGGACACGAACGTCGACATCCAGGAGTTCATGATCGCGCCGATCGGTGCGGAGAGCTTCAAGGAGGCCCTGCGCATGGGCACGGAGGTCTACCACGCGCTCAAGGCCGTCCTCAAGGACAAGGGTCTCGCGACGGGCCTCGGCGACGAGGGTGGCTTCGCCCCGAACCTCGAGTCGAACCGTGCGGCGCTCGACCTCATCCTCGAAGCCGTCGAGAAGGCCGGGTACAAGCCGGGCGAGCAGATCGCGCTGGCGCTCGACGTCGCGGCGTCCGAGTTCTACGACGGCGGCACGTACACGTTCGAGGGCCAGAAGCGCGACGCGGAGTGGATGACGAACTACTACGCCGAACTCGTCGAGGCGTACCCGCTCGTCTCCATCGAGGACCCGCTCAACGAGGACGACTGGGACGGCTGGGCGCACATCACCGACAAGCTCGGTGACGCCGTGCAGCTCGTCGGTGACGACCTGTTCGTCACCAACCCCGAGCGTCTGCAGAAGGGCATCGACAACGCGGCCGGCAACGCGCTGCTCGTCAAGGTCAACCAGATCGGTTCGCTGACGGAGACGCTCGACGCCGTCACCCTCGCCCAGACGAACGGTTACCGCTGCATGATGTCGCACCGTTCCGGTGAGACGGAGGACACGACGATCGCCGACCTCGCCGTGGCGACGAACTGCGGCCAGATCAAGACGGGTGCCCCGGCGCGCTCGGAGCGCGTGGCGAAGTACAACCAGCTGCTGCGCATCGAGGAGGACCTCGACGACGCGGCGGTCTACGCCGGTCGCAAGGCCTTCCCGCGCTTCTCGAACAACTGAGCGGCGTCTTGGCGAATCGCAGTTTCCGCACCTCCCGCTCCGGTGATGACACCGGGGCGGGAGGTTCGCGCGCCCGCACCGGCTCGCGTCCCGCCGGCCGTGATCGTTCCCGCCCACGCGGCTCGAGTCCGCGTGGCTCGACACGTCCGACGCTGCGACAGCAGCTCGACGAGGCGCCGGTGGCGCGTCGTCGAGCCGACCCGGGCACGGTTCGCCGTTTCATCACGATGAGCGCTCTGCTCGCCGTCATGCTCGTCGTCCTCACGCCCACGCTGCGCAGCTATCTGCAGCAGCGCAGCGAGATCGCGGAGTTGAAGCGGGAGAAGGTCGCCGGTCAGCAGCGCGTCGACGCGCTGACCGCCGAGCGCAAACGCTGGGACGACCCGGCGTACGTGAAGCAGCAGGCGCAGGAGCGGCTCGGGTACGCGATGCCGGGCAAGTCGATCACGGTGTACGTGGACGATGCCGGCGCGACGCACGCGACGACGCCGCGCAACGGCGTGACAGATGCCACGGGTCTGTCATCGCACCCGTGGTACGGGCAGATCTGGGGTTCGATCTCGACCCCGGCGGAGGGCGAGAAGTGAGCACGACGGACATGAACGAACACTCGGGCGTCAGCCCGCAGGACGTTGCGGCGATCGAGAAGCAGCTCGGACGGGTGCCGCGCGGTGCGGTCGAGGTGTCGGCGCGTTGTGCGTGCGGGTGTCCGACGGTGGTGCGCACGCTGCCGCGCCTGCCGGACGGCACTCCGTTCCCGACGTCGTTCTACGCGACGTGCCCCCGCCTGACGGGTGCCATCTCGACGCTCGAGTCGCAGGGTGTCATGAAGGAGATGAGCGAGCGTCTCGAAGCCGACGCCGACCTTGCGGCCGCCTACCGCGCCGCCCACGAGGATTATCTGAGGCGCCGCGGCGAGCTCGGCGACGTGCCGGAGATCGACGGCATCTCCGCCGGCGGCATGCCGACGCGCGTCAAGTGCCTGCACGTGCTGGTCGCGCACTCGCTGTCGGTGGGCCCCGGCATCAACCCGCTCGGTGACGAAGCGCTGGCGTTGCTCGGCGATGCGTGGTGGAAGAACGGCTGTTGCGGTGCGGGAGACCAAGGAGACGATGACCATGAGTGAGCGTCGGGTCGCGGCGATCGACTGCGGGACCAACTCGATCAGGTTGCTCGTGGCGGCCGACGGCGGGTCGGGGCTCACCTACCTGGCGCGGCGCAGCGAGATCGTGCGCCTCGGCCAGGGCATCGACGTCTCGGGCCGCATCGCCGACGCCGCGATGCAGCGCACCCTGCTCGTCACGCGCGAGTACGCCCAGCTGTGTCGGGAGTACGACGTCGACACCGTCCGCTTCGTCGCGACGTCGGCCTCCCGCGACGCCGCCAACGCGGATGAATTCACCGACGGCGTGCGACGCGCGTTCGCCGCGTTCGGGGACGACGTCGTCCCCGAGGTCGTTTCCGGGCTGGAGGAGGCGGCGCTCAGTTTTGCCGGCGCGACGGCAGGCCTCGGTGCCGAGGCGCGCGCGCCGTATCTCGTCGTCGATCTCGGCGGCGGGTCGACGGAGCTGGTGCGCGGCTCGCAGGATGTCGAGCAGTCGATCTCCCTCGACATCGGCTCCGTGCGCCTGAGTGAGCGTCACCTGCGCAGCGATCCGCCGACGCAGGCCGAGATCGACGCTGCCCTCGTCGATATCGATGCCGCCCTCGACCAGGCGGAGGCCGCCGTCGACCTGTCACAGGTCGCGACGCTCGTCGGCCTCGCCGGTTCGATCACGACGGTGACGGCGCACGCGCTGGGGCTGTCTGCGTACGACTCGTCGCGCATCCACGGTGCGTGCCTCACGAGCGAGCAGGTGATCGGCTCGTGCGACGCCGTCCTGGGTGCGACGTGCGCCGAGCGCGGCGCGATGGGCTTCATGCATCCGGGTCGTGTCGACGTCATCGGCGCGGGCGCGCTGATCTGGCGCACGATCGTCGAACGCGTGCGCGAGCGCGCGGGCGTCACCACGTGCGTGACGAGCGAGTCGGACATTCTCGACGGCATCGCGATGAGCATGCTTTGAGGCAGAGCGCATGGCACGAAGGCGCCCCGGGGAACACCGTGTTCTGCCGGGGCGTTGTCATGGTGAACGAGGTCATGTCGTCCGCAAGGGCGTCATGACCCTGTCGTTAGGATGAGGTGCCCTCGTAGCCCAACGGCAGAGGCAGGCGACTTAAAATCGCTTCAGTGCGGGTTCGAGTCCCGTCGAGGGCACCACGTCACGTCCTTGAGGAGGGGCCCCATGGCCGGTAATCCGGTGTTCAGCAAGTTCGAGCGTGACATGCGTTCAGGTCAGGCCGCAGGCTTTCAGGCGGGTGGGCAGCAGCAGGGGTACGGCTTCCCGCAGCAGCCGGCGTCCGGGCCCATGTACAACCCGACGTTCGGTGCGCCACAGGTGCAGCCGGAGCGGATGACGCTCGACGACGTCGTGACGAAGTCACTCAACCTCTTCGGGCTGCTGCTCGTCGTGGCGGCGGGCACGTTCGTCTTCGCAGATCGGGCGATCGACTCGCAGACGAGTTCGACGGCCCTCGGCCTGTGGGCCGGCGGTGGCATCGTCGCTTTCGTGCTGTCGCTCGTCATCGCGTTCCGCAAGACGATCTCGGTTCCGCTGATCCTCGCCTACACGGTTTTCGAGGGGTTGTTCCTCGGTGCCGCCAGCGCGTTCTTCGACTCGGCCTACCCCGGGGTGGTCGGGCAGGCGATCCTCGCGACGCTGTGTGTCTTCGGCGGGATGTTGCTGGGGTACAAGACCGGCGTCATCCGCGTGACGGCGCGCTCCCGTCGCATCTTCGCGGGCATGCTCATCGGGTACCTGCTGTTCGCGCTCGTCAATTTCGTTCTCGTCCTGACGGGGCTGCAGAGCGGCTTCGGCATCGGCGGCAGTGGCGCCCTCGGCATCGGCATCTCGCTGTTCGCGGTGGCACTCGCCTCGTACTCGCTCGCAATTGACTTCGACTCGATCCAACAGGGCGTCAACGCGGGCGTTCCGCGCCAGACGTCGTGGCTCATGGCGTACGGCCTGATGGTGAGCGTGGTGTGGCTCTACGTCGAGATGCTGCGTCTCATCGCCCGCTTCCGCGACTGACGATGACGGCGATTCTTCCTGGCGCCGGCGACCCGCTCGAGGATGAACTCGGGCGGGTCGTCCGCACGTTGCGGGCGCTGCCCCCGGGCGCGCCGGCCGACGATGCAGCCTGCGCGCTCGCACAGTTCGTCCGCATGGTCGCGGGGGAGGACGAGGAGTCGGAACGGTTGGCGGCGCGCACGGCGCAGTTCGACGGCGCGTGGGCTGCCGCGGTCATCGCGACGCTCGTCCACGACGTGGTGAACCCCGCGACAATGGCTGACGGCTCGTCCGGCGCATCCGACGGGCAGCGCCTGGCACTGGCAGATGAGCTCCGTCGGCTGAGACGCGAACTCGACGGCCGTGGGTGCTGCCCCGGGGGCCATCGCAGGGCGTCGCACGGGCGTGGCGCCCCGCCGCGTTGATCTCAGGAGCTCCGAATGACCTCGCGCATGAACCCCTACATCCAGTTCCGCGACACCGCGAAGGACGCACTCGAGTTCTACGCCCGGGTCTTCGGCGCGAACTGACGATCTCGACGTTCGGTGACATGGGAGTGGAGGGCGCCGGGGCGGACAAGGTCTTGCACGGCATGCTGAAGACGCCGTCCGGTTTCACGCTCATGGCCTCGGACACGCCGGAGCAGATGGAGCACACGCCCGGTGGCAGCATCACGATCTCGCCCTCCGGCGACGACGCCGACGACCTGCGCGGATGGTTCGCAGCGCTCTCTGAAGGCGCCGACGTTACGCTGCCGCTCGCCGTTCAGAGGTGGGGGGACGAGTTCGGAATGCTGACCGACAGCTTCGGCACGAACTGGATGGTCAACATCGCGACGTCGCAGGCCCGTCCGCAGGCCTGAACCCGGGCTGGGCATGGCCGGCACACCCTACGAGATCGATCGCGGCGTTCATCCACCCCGCGGTACAGCCTGCACACGCGCATTCCATGGGCACGTGCGCATGACGACCACCCGCATGCGATGCCTC
>NZ_DCNR01000023.1:0-1792 GCF_002322065.1 Dermacoccus sp. UBA1591
GCGCCGTGGCGGCCGACGGCTTCTGGGCGTCGGTGCCCGCCCACTACGGCAACCCGCTCGCCGAGCAGCGCGCGCTCGAGCAGGGCCGGGCTCACGTCGACCTGTCGGCCCGCGGCGTCGTGCGGGTCGCCGGCCCCGACCGCCTCTCCTGGCTGCACTCGATGACGACGCAGCACCTCGCCGACCTGGCGCCGTTCACCTCGACGGAGACGCTCGTGCTCAGCCCGCACGGGCACGTCGAGTTCGCCCTGCACGTCGTCGACGACGGCGAGGCGACGTGGCTGACGACCGATCCCGGTCGCAGCGCCGAATTGGCCGCATGGCTGCGACGCATGCAGTTCATGCTGCGCGTCGAGGTGGCAGACGTCTCCGACGAACACGCAGTCATCGGTGAGGTGAACGACGAGGAGTCGACCCCCGAGCAGGTGCGTGAGACCGGCGTCATCGCCTGGCGTGACCCGTGGCCGGCGCTCGGCCCCGTGAGCGCGGCGTACGGTCCGAGCGCGCAGCACCCTGGTTCGGAGCGTCGGTGGCGCGAACTCATCGTGCCGCGCGAGCGGTTCGAGGCGGTCTTCGCCGAGGCTCAGCCGGCGGGCCTGTGGGCCGCGGAGGCGCTGCGCGTCGCGGCCTGGCGACCCGACGGGCTGCTCGAGGTCGACCACCGGACCATTCCGCACGAGCTCGACTGGCTGCGCAGCGCCGTGCATCTGCAGAAGGGGTGCTACCGGGGGCAGGAGACCGTCGCCCGCGTCCACAACCTGGGTCGCCCGCCGCGGCGGTTGGCGTTCGTCCATCTCGACGGCAGCGACCACACGCTGCCCGAGGTCGGCGCCGAGGTCATGGTGCCCGGAGCCCCCCGTGCTGCGGGTCGGCTGACGTCAGTGGCGCGTCACCACATCGACGGGCCGATCGGCCTCGTCGTGCTCAAGCGTTCAACCCCAGCCGACGCGCCGCTGCTGATCGGCGGGGTGGCCGCCGCGCAGACCGTCATCGTCGCGCCCTGAGTGTTCGCGGCCTGATGCTCGGGGCGGGGTCAAGGGGTCCTGACCGTGCAGGGTCTCAGATGAGTCTACCGGGACGGGATGCAAAAAATGTGATTCATGTCACAAAACCGATGGGTAGCGGTTGTCTGTATTGGCCATAGGGGTGGAGCTGTCACCCCTATGAGGCCGCAAAACGGCCCTGAAGCGTGTCGGGGTCCACTCCCACGGGTGAGATCCGAGGGGCGGGTGACGCGGAGGAGACCCCCAGGTTGCATCCTGTCCAGACCCCTTTCGCGGCCGGGGGTGGTGACAGCGGCCAGGAAAAATGATCGGCTTATGCCAAGCCGCACGGCGACCTGGACGGATGCGAATCCGGTCGGATCGGCGTGCATCCGCCATCACGAAGGAGAACGAAAATGCTTTCCGTTGACGACGTTCTGGCCACCCGATCCGGCAAGGCCTACGACAGCGACGGCGACAAGATCGGTTCGGTCGGCGAGGTCTACCTGGACGACCAGACGAGCCAGCCCGCCTGGGTCACGGTCAACACGGGCCTGTTCGGTACCTCCGAGTCCTTCGTCCCGCTCGAGGGCGCCCGCGTGGAGGGTGAGGACCTGCACCTCCCCTACACGAAGGCCAAGATCAAGGACGCCCCGCGTCAGGACGCTGACAAGCACCTCGACGTCGAGCAGGAAGAGGCGCTCTACCGCTACTACGGCCTATCGAACGGTGGCACGACGCACGACGGTGACCGTCGTGACTTCGACGGCCGCGACGCCGCTGCCGCCGGCACGGCCGGAACCGCCGGT
>NZ_DCNR01000023.1:2002-10393 GCF_002322065.1 Dermacoccus sp. UBA1591
CCGCCGGTCACCACGACCACGACGCCAAGGACCGTGTGGAGGGTCGCGTCGACGAGGCTCGCGCCGACCACGAGTTCCGCAAGGAAGAGCACGACGAGCGTCGCGTCGAGCGTGACGAGCGCAACCTTGAGCGCGACGAGAACGGCGTCGTTCTTCACGAGGAGCGCCTCAACGTCGCCAAGGAGCGTCGCGAGGCCGGCAAGGCTCGCCTGCGCAAGTACGTCGTCACCGAGCAGCAGCAGGTCGACGTCCCCGTCACCCGCGAAGAGGTTCACGTGACCCGTGAGCCCGTCAACGAGCGCGTCGACGGCAACGTCCAGCTCGGCGAGGAGACGCAGACGGTGACGCTGCACGAGGAGCGCCCGGTCGTCGACAAGGAGACCGTCGCCACCGAGCGCGTCGGCCTCGACGTCGACCAGGTCCAGGAGACGCAGCGCGTCCAGGCGGAGGTCGGTCACGAAGAGGTCCGCGTCGAGAACGGCGTCGAGGGCACGCGTGGCACCGACGGCGTCCGCGACGGTGACGACCGCTCCTTCGCCGACAAGGCCAAGGACAAGGTTCGCGACGTCAAGGACAACCACTGAGGTTGACCGCATCTAGCCTCGGCTAGTCGCAGACGAAGGCCCGTCGCTCCCTGGGGGAGTGACGGGCCTTCGTCATGCCCGCGCCAGCCCGTAAGGTCGGAGCATGAGTTCGCCCACCGCTGATCAGATCATCGCGAGGCTCGCCGGGGCGCCGGTCATGGCCCGCGTCGACCGCTCGGGTTTCGTCGAGTCCGTCCACCGTGCGCTCGCGTGCGTCACCACTGCCAAGGGGGCCGTTCAGGCCGCGTGGGGCGAGCCGGACGTCGTCATCTACCCTCGCTCGTCGAACAAACCGTTGCAGGCGCTCGCGATGGTGCGTGCCGGCCTCGATCTGCCGCCGCAGCTGCTCGCGCTCGTGTGCTCGAGCCACTCGGGTGAGCGCTTCCACCTCGAGGGGGTGCGCAGCATCCTCGAACGGCACGGCCTGAGCGTCGAGGACCTGCAGAACACCCCCGACCTGCCGTACGACGACGTCGATCGTCGCCAGTGGCTGCGTGAGGGCCGCGAGCCCGAGTCGCTGGCCCAGAACTGCTCCGGCAAGCACGCCGGCATGCTCGCGACGTGCGTCGTCAACGGCTGGGACACGACGACCTACCGCGACGTCGACCACCCGCTGCAGCGACTCATGGCCACCACGCTCGAGCAGATCGCCGACGACACCGTCGAGGCGACTGGCGTGGACGGTTGTGGTGCTCCCGTCATGACGCTGAGCATGGACGGGCTGGCGCGTGCCTTCGGGCGACTTGCCGCGGCGGCGCCCGGCAACGCAGAGGCGCGGGTGGCCGATGCGATGCGCGCCGCGCCGCGCTACCTCGGGGGCACACGCCGCGACGTCACGAAACTCGTCGAGGGCGTCGATGGCCTCATCGCGAAGGACGGGGCGGAGGCCGTCTACGCGATCGGCCTCGCCGACGGACGCGGCGTCAGCGTCAAGATCGCCGACGGCTCCCAGCGCGCGCGCCCCGTCGTGGCTGCGGCGATCCTGCGGGCGATGGGGGTGGACGCGCCGGTGCTGGACGATCTCGCGTCGGCACCGATCCTCGGCCACGGTGAGCCCGTGGGCGCTGTCACGGCCGTGCTGCCGGAGCCGACGACGGGTTCGCTCGCCGCGGCGCACCGATGAGGGCCGTCCTGCAGCGAGCGCTCGAGGGGAGCGTCAGCGTCGCGGGCGAGGTCGTCGGCCGACTCGACGCGCCGGGTCTCGTCGTCCTGCTCGGCGCCACCCATGACGACGGCGGCGCCCAGGTCGCGGCGATGGCGCGCAAGATCGCCGGGTTGCGCATCATGCCCGGGGAGGTCAGCGTCAGCGACCTGCACGCCGGCGACCTCGAGACAGGTGAGGCGTGCACCCGCCTGCTCGTCGTCAGCCAGTTCACGGTGTACGGCGACACGCGCAAGGGTCGGCGCCCGTCGTGGGGAGCGGCTGCGCCGGGTGAGGTCGCGGAACCGCTCGTCGACGCCGTCGTGGCGGCGCTGCGCGGCGAGGGGTTGCGCGTGGCGACGGGCCGCTTCGGCGCTGACATGCGTGTGAGCCTCGTCAACGACGGGCCGTTCACCGTCGTCGTCGAAGTGTGAGGGCGACGTCCCCGGCCGCCACCTCGAGAACGCCCCGTCCGGCGCGGGTTGTCGGACCTCTCGCCTAGGCTGGAGGCATGGAGGTCATCTCTCAGATCCAGGCGTACGCGATGGTGGCGTTGGGCGTCATCGTGCTCGGCGTCGAGATCTTCGCACTCATCGAGGCCGCGCGCGGTTCGGCGATCATGTATCAGGTGCACGGCAAGCTCTCGAAGCCCGCGTGGTTGGCGATCACGGCGGTCGCCGTCCTGCTCGGTTTCATCTCGCTGCTGCGGCCCGTCAGCCTGCCGGGCATCATCGGCATCGTCGCCGCCGGGGTGTTCCTCGCCGACGTCCGACCCATCGTCCGACCGAACAAGCCGAATTCCAACGGCCCGTACGGCCCCTGGTGATCCGCGGTGGCTGCTGAGTTCGTCGACGGCCCGAGCGGCCCGCTCGAGATGGTGCGCTCCGGTCGCGGGGAGCCGGTGACGGTGTTCGCGCACGGCATGGGCGCCTCCGTCCCCTCGACGCGTCCGTACGCCTCGGGCGTCTCGGGCACGCGCGTCTTCTTCCACTTCCGTTCGCACGGCCGCTCGGCGCCGGCGTTCGACGGGTGGGACTACGACCACACCGCCGACGAACTCCTGGCCGTCAGCGACCATGCCGCGGCGACGCGGGCGCTGGGTGTTTCGATGGGTGCCGGTTCGATCCTGCGCGTCCTGCTGCGCGACCCACGACGCTTCGAGCGGGTCGTCCTCGTGATCCCCGCCGTCGTCGACTCGCCGCGCAACAGCGCGGGCCTCGTGCGCTACGAGGCGATGGCGCAGGCCTCGCGTGACGGCGACGCCGCCACGATCCGTGCCCAGCTGGAGCGCGAGCTGCCGGCGTCGGCGCGTCGAAGTGACGCGGCGCAGGCCTGGGTCGATCAGCAGACCGAGGTGTTCCTGCGCCCCGGCATGGCCGAGGCGTTGCGCGACATGCCGCACGCCGTCCCGGTCGCCGACGTCGAGGCGCTGCGCGGCCTCGAGCTGCCCGTGCTCATCCTCGCCCAGCGCGGCGACGAGGTGCACCCGGTGAGCTCGGCCGAGCGTCTCGCACAACATCTGCCGAACGCGCGTCTCGAGGTCTTCGACGAGCACGGGCTGCTGTGGGGGCACCGCGCGCGGGTGCGGAAGGTCGTGGGGGAGTTCTTCGACGACCCCGCCGACGACATACGATGACGCCCGTCATGGGTGCAGTGGGGGAGGGGGCGCCGTGCTGAAGTTCGAGCCGTTCATCAAGGATTACGCGTGGGGTTCGCGTGAGGCGTTGGCAAGCCTCGCCGGGCGCGCGCCGAGCGAGGAACCCGAGGCCGAGCTGTGGGTGGGGGCTCACGAAGCGGGGCCGGGCACGTTCGATCAGGGGGGGCGTCGCTGCGGCCTCGACGAGCACATCGCGAGCGACCACGCCCACCATCTCGGTGCCCGCTCGCGTGAGCGTTTCGGCGACCGTCTGCCGTTCCTGCTCAAGATCCTCGCGGCCGACAAGGCCCTGTCGATCCAGGCGCACCCGGACGCGAGCCGCGCGGCGTCGGCGCCGGAGGGCACCTACTCCGATGCGTGGCCGAAGCCCGAGGCGTGGATCCCCCTCGTCGAGAGCGAGGCGTTCGCCGGCTCGTTGCCCTTCGCGCAGGTGCAGGAGCGCCTCCGCGCGCTCGGCCTCGTGAGCCTCGAGGCGATGATCGACGCCGCGCGCGGCACCGAGCGTCCCGAGCACGCGCTGCTCAGCATGATCCTCACGCTCGAGACGGAGCGTCAGGGCCCGTTCGTGCAGGAGGTCGTCGCGGCGCTCGAGAGCGTCGTCAAGACGATCGAGGACGACGCCGAGGCGCGCGCCCTGCGCACGGTCCTCACCGTGCACGAGCAGTTTCCGGGCGACATCGGCGTCGTCGTCCTGCTCACGATGCAGCACCACCTCATGACGCCCGGGCGCAGCTACTTCATCGGCGCTGGCGTCCTGCATTCCTTCGTCCGCGGCACGAGCGTCGAGATCCTCGCGAACTCGGACAACGTCGTCCGCGGCGGGTTGACGCCGAAGAAGGTCGACGTCGCCGAACTGCTCGCCATCGTCGACGTGTCGACGCCCGTGACGGCGGACGAACCCCGGCGCCCGCAGCCCGGGATGGCGCGATACCACTCCGAGGTGCCGCACTTCGCGCTGTGGGAGCTTCGACCTCAGAGTGAGCCCCTTGACGTGCCCGCCCACGGCGCGCCCGGTCTCCTGCTCGCGCTCGATGCGCCCGTCAGCGTCGAGTGCGCCGACGAGCGTCTGGTGCTCGGGCCCCTGGAGTGCGCGTGGTGGCCGGCGGGCGACCCACCGGCGAGCGTCACCGGTGAGCGGGGCGCGAGGTTGTTCGTCGCGACGCTCAACGACGAGTGATGCGGGCGCCGTCGTCCGCGGGTGCCACGGCTGCCCAGGCGACGGTGATCTCGCCGAGGCGCCAGCGGTGGACGTCGTCGAGCAGCGGCCAGCCCGACGCCCGCATCGCGCGGGCCGTCGCGATGAACCGCTGACGAGCCCCGTGCGGCGCCAGCGGCGCACTGAGCGTCCAGTGGTGTGACAGTGCAGCGAGGTAGTCGTGGATGCGCTCGCCGGGCACGTTGCGGTGGATGAGGGCCTTGACGAGCCTCGGGGCGATGTCCGCGGGGTCGGCGAGGCCCGCGAGGCGGTAGGAGAGCGTGAGGCTGACGGGCCCGCTCGCATCGAGCGCCACCCACGTCGAACGGCGCCCCAGCTCGTCACACGTGCCGTCGAGCAGCAGCCCGCCCGGCGCCAACCGCTCGAGCACGTGCGCCCAGGCGCCGGCCACCTCGCTCTCGTCGTACTGACGCAGCACGTTCGCGGCCCGCACGATGACAGGGCGCTCGCCGCCCGGTAGCGGCACCTCGAAACCGCCACGGGCGAAGCTCAACCCCTCGAGCGGCGTGCGCGCGATCAGTCGGCGGCCCATCTCGACGCGGCTCGGTTCGATCTCGATGCCGACGGTGCGCACGTCACGGCGCACCGCGCGCAGTCGCGTGTGCAGTTCGACGGCGGTGATGGGGGAGGCCCCGTACCCGAGATCGACGACGACGGGCGAGCCCTCCGAGCGGCGCAGCCGCCAGGCCTGCGGCCCCGCCAGCCACCGGTCCTGACGGCGCAGCCGGTTGGCGTTGGTCGTGCCGCGGGTGACGGCGCCGACGGGTCGGGAATGCACGTGGCGAATCTACCGTTGCCGATGGCGTGGACGAACCCGACGTGAACGATGCCGCTGCCCGCGCGTGGCCACCGAGCGCCCCCGCCGCACCGTCGGACGGGCGCGGAGGAACGAGTCCGGCCACCTCGGCGTCCGGTGAGGCTCCAGAGCGCGAGGTCAAGCACGTCGCCATGGTGAGCGTCCACACCTCACCGCTGTCGCAGCCGGGGACGGGTGACGCGGGCGGCCTCAACGTCTACGTCGTCGAGACGGCGAAGCGGCTCGCGCAACGCGGCGTCGCCGTCGACATCTTCACGCGGCGCACGAGCGCGTCCGTGGGTGAGCAGGTCGAACTGGCGCCCGGCGTGACCGTCCACCACATCGCCGCCGGGCCGTACGAGGGGCTCGGCAAGGACGATCTGCCGGGCCAGCTGTGCGCGTTCGCGGCCGGCATGATGCGGGTCGGCGCGTCGAAGCCGGAAGGGTACTACGACCTCGTGCATTCCCACTACTGGCTCTCGGGCCAGGTCGGGTGGCTCGCGGCCGACCGGTGGCGGGTGCCTCTCATCCACACGATGCACACGATGGCGCGGGTCAAGAACAGTCAGCTCGCCGCGGGTGACACTCCCGAGCCGGCGGGGCGCGAGATCGGTGAGGAGCAGGTCGTCGACGCGGCCACGACGCTCGTCGCCAACACCCCCGGCGAGGCCCGAGAACTCATCGACCTCTACGGAGCCGACCCGGCGAGGGTCACCGTCGTCACCCCCGGCGTCGACCTCGACGTGTTCAGCGCGGGCGACGACATCGTCGCCGAACGTCATGCTGCGCGAGCGGAACTCGGCTTCGAGGAGGACGCTGACGTCGTCCTCTTCGTCGGCCGCATCCAGCCGCTCAAGGCGCCCGACGTCCTCGTGCGTGCCGTCGCTCGCATGATCGAGGACGCCCCGTGGCGCCGCGAGAAGCTGCGACTCGTCATCGTCGGCGGGCCGTCGGGCTCAGGCCTCGACAAGCCTCTCGCGCTGCAGGCGCTCGCGCGCGAGCTGGGCGTCAAGGACGTCGTCGACTTCGTGCCGCCCGTCTCGCGGCGCGAACTCGTCACCTGGTTCCATGCGACGGATGTCGTCGCGGTGCCGTCGCACAGCGAGTCGTTCGGGCTCGTCGCGATCGAGGCGTCCGCCTCCGGCACGCCCGTCGTGGCCGCAGCGGTCGGTGGGCTGCCTACGGCCGTCGGAGACGGCGGCGTCCTCGTCGACGGCCACGACCCGGCGACGTGGGCGCAGGAGCTCGCCGCATTGCTCGACGACCCGCCACGCATCGATGAACTGGGCCGCCGCGCCGCCCGCCACGCTCAGCACCACAGCTGGGACGCGAGCGTCGACAAGCTCCTCGCCGTCTATGAGGACGCGTGCCGGCGGGAGACGAGCTCCGACATCGACGCCTCCCGTGCGCTCGCCGGGGTACCCAGCGCCATCGTGCCGTGACGGTCTGACGGTCTGACGGTCTGAGCGTGCGACGGTCTGACGGTGCGAAGGCCTGACCGGGTGATGCCGCGAGCGGCGACGGCCGCGTAGGTTGGTGTCATGTCTGACGCTGACCTGGTCGAAGCCGCCACCACCCTCGTGCGCGAATGGTTGGAGGCATCCGGCCTCGAATGGGATCTCGGGGCGCGCGAGCGCGAGTTCGTCGTCACGCTGCCGGGGGAGAAGAAGCTCAAGACGGTCGTCTCGCTCGTCGTCGGGGATCGCACGCTCAAGGCGATGGCGTTCGTCGTGCGCAACCCCGACGAGAACCACGAGGACGTCTACCGGCTGCTCCTGCAGCGCAACCTGCGCCTGCCGGGCGTCGCGTACGGCATCGACTCCTCCGGCGACGTCTACCTCACCGGCCGACTGCCGCTGGCGGGGCTCGACACGGCGGGCCTCGACGTCCTGCTCGGCGCGATGCTCGAGGCGAGCGACGGCATCTTCAACGACGTCCTCGCGCGTGGCTTCCTGTCGTCGATGAAGAAAGAATGGCACTGGCGCGTCACGCATGACGAGTCGACGCGCAACCTCGACGCCTTCCGCCACCTCCTCGAGAACGGCCGCGACGACGAGGCGAAGGCGGACGATGAGGCAACGGCGAAAGATCCGACCACCGAGCTGTGACGCCCCACCCTCACACGGGCGTCGGCGATAGGCTGGAGGCATGACGCACACGCTGATCCTGCTCCGTCACGGAGAGTCCGACTGGAACGCCAAGAACCTGTTCACCGGGTGGGTCGACGTGCCCCTCACCGACAAGGGCAGGGCCGAGGCCACGCACGGCGGTGAACTGCTCATCGAGAACGGCATCCTGCCCGACGTCGTCCACACGTCGCTGCTGCGCCGCGCCATCATGACGGCCAACCTCGCACTCGACGCAGCCGACCGTCACTGGATCCCGGTCAAGCGCAGCTGGCGCCTCAACGAGCGGCACTACGGCGCCCTCCAGGGCAAGAACAAGGCCGAGACGCTCGCCACGTACGGCGAAGAGCAGTTCATGACGTGGCGCCGCTCTTTCGACACGCCCCCGCCGCCCATCGAGAAAGGCAGCGAGTGGAGCCAGGACGCCGACCCGCGCTACGCCGACCTCGGTGACGACGCGCCGCTGACGGAATGCCTCAAGGACGTCATCGAGCGCTTCCTGCCCTACTGGCACGACGAGGTCGTCCCCGACCTGCAGGACGGCAAGACGGTGCTGCTCGCCGCGCACGGCAACTCGCTGCGCGCCGTCGTCAAGCACCTCGACGGCATCAGTGACGACGACATCGTCGGCGTCAACATCCCCACCGGCATGCCCCTCGTCTACGAAATCGACGACAACTTCGAGCCCGTCACCAAGGGTGGACGCTACCTCGACCCCGAAGCCGCCGCCGCAGCCGCTGCCGCCGTCGCCAATCAGGGCAAGAAGTAAGCACCCGCATCTGATGAAGCCCGCCACACCGATCGGTGTGGCGGGCTTCATCAGATCTGGTGCCCAGCGCGCGCGTTTTGTTTTGCGCGCTTCGTCAACGCT
>NZ_DCNR01000010.1:0-3744 GCF_002322065.1 Dermacoccus sp. UBA1591
CGGCGAGCAGGTCCAGCACGGCCCCGGCGGAGGTGCCGGCCAGGCCGTCCTCCCGGGCCGAGGCGCCGACCACGAGGGTGCCGTCCGCGCGGGGCACGAGGTAGACCTGGCGCCCGTGGACGAGGCCGCGGACGGTGCGGGTGATCAGGTGCGACTCCCCCGGCAGCAGCTGCTCGGGGCGCACCCGCAGGCGCAGCACGTCTCCGTGCACGGGCCGCAGCGGGACCTCGACGGCGGTGCAGAGGTCGCCTGGGCGCAGAGCATCACCCTGCCGTGGGTGCCGGGTCGCCTTCGCCCCGCCGCCGCGTTCGTCACCCGCGTGGCGGCACCCGCTATCGGCGCAGGCTATCGCCGGGTGGTGACGAAGCTGCTCGATCCGCACCGCTGACCTACGCCCCGCGCGCTCGATTGGGGTTGTCACCGGTGACGCGTAGGCTTGCCGATCGTGTATGAAGGCGTGGTTCAAGACCTCATCGACGAGCTCGGTCGGCTGCCCGGTGTCGGGCCGAAGTCGGCGCAGCGCATCGCGTTCCACCTGCTCGAGGCGGATGCCGATGACGTTCAGCGTCTCGCGGAGGTGCTGCTCAAGGTCAAGGAGACAGTGCACTTCTGCGAGGTGTGCTTCAACGTCGCCGAGACGAACCTGTGTCGTGTGTGCGCCGACCCGCAGCGCAACCCGGCGCTCATCTGCATCGTCGAGGAGAGCAAGGACGTCGTCGCGATCGAACGCACCCGCGAGTTCCGCGGGCGCTACCACGTGCTCGGCGGTGCGTTGAACCCGATCGAGGGCGTCGGCCCGGGCGACCTGCACATCACCGAGCTCATGGCGCGCCTCAGCGACACGTCGCTCGAGGAGATCATCATCGCGACCAACCCGAACCACACGGGTGAGGCGACGGCGAGCTACCTCGCGCGCCTCATCGGACCGATGGGCGTGACGGTGAGCCGCCTCGCATCCGGCCTGCCTGTCGGCGGCGATCTCGAATACGCCGACGAGGTGACGCTCGGCCGTGCCTTCGAGGGCCGCCGCGTCCTCGTGTTCTGACGCCCCGTGATGTGACGCATCCTTCGTCGCGGGCGTGCCGCCTCGACGAACATGAGTTCGGCCCGACGAATACGAGCGAAATGGTCGAACACGAGCGGCAGATCGCTCAGGTTCGACCATTCCGCTCGTACGGGCCGACAGCTGGTCATATGGCGCCCGTCGCGGCCGCAGAACCAGTATCTGAGCGCTCAGCGAGCCTGCAGGGCGCAGTGCCTAGACTCGCCGTGACCGACCGAAGTCGACCCCCGGAGCAACACCGTGAGCCTGATCGTCCAGAAGTACGGCGGTTCGTCCCTCGCCGACGCCGACAGCATCAAGCGTGTCGCGCGACGCATCGTCGACACGAAGAAGGCGGGCAACAGCGTCGTCGTCGTGGTCTCCGCGATGGGCGACACGACGGACGAGCTGCTCGACCTCGCCGCGCAGGTCAGCCCCGCGCCGCAGGCGCGCGAGATGGACATGCTGCTGACGGCGGGGGAGCGCATGTCGATGGCGCTCGTCTCCATGGCCATCGCGAACCTCGGCCATTCGGCGCGCAGCTACACCGGCAGCCAGGCGGGCGTCATCACCGACGAGGTGCACGGCAGGGCGAAGATCATCGACGTGACGCCCGGCCGCATCCAGCGGGCCGTCGACGAGGGGCACATCGTCATCGTCGCCGGGTTCCAGGGCGTCAGCCAGAGCACGAACGAGATCACGACGCTCGGACGCGGCGGTTCGGACACGACGGCCGTCGCGCTCGCCGCCGCCATCAAGGCCGACGTGTGCGAGATCTACACCGACGTCGATGGCATCTTCACCGCCGACCCGCGCATCGTGCCGAAGGCCCACAAGATCGACCGAATCACCAACGAGGAGATGCAGGAGATGGCGGCACAGGGCGCGAAGGTGCTCATGCTGCGCTGCGTCGAGTACGCCCGCCGATTCGACCTCCCCATCCACGTGCGTAGCTCCTTCAGCCACCACGAGGGCACCTGGGTCGTCAACGACAAAGAAGGAGACACCGTGGAAGACCCGATCATCGCCGGCGTCGCGCACGACCGCAGCGAAGGAAAGATCACGATCGTCGGCATCCCCGACTCACCCGGGCGCGCAGCCGCCGTCTTCCGCGCCGTCGCGGGCGCGGGCCTCAACGTCGACATGATCGTCCAGAACGTCTCCGCCGGCGAGGACAAGCGCACCGACATCTCCTTCACCGTGCCGAAGGACGAAGCGCCCAAGGGTGTCGCCGTCCTCAACGCGATGAAGGACGAACTCGGCTTCGACCGACTCCACTACGACGACACGATCGGCAAGCTGTCGCTCGTCGGCTCCGGCATGCGCTCCAACCCGGGCATCTCGGCGACGCTGTTCCAGGCGCTCGCCGACGCCGGCATCAACATCGAGATGATCTCGACGTCCGAGATCCGCGTCTCGGTCGTGACGAGCAGCGACGAACTCGACGAAGCCGTCCGCCTCGTCCACACCGCATTCGGGCTCGACGCCGACGGCGAGGCCGTCGTCTACGCCGGCACCGGCCGCTGACGGGCAACGTCTGCAATCGCGGAACGGCATCCGGTGCTGACGACGCGACGCCATCATCACAGCGGGGACGCTCGACGTCTGGCCGCGCGAAAGGAACGTCACCCATGAACAAGGAACTGAATCTCGGCGTCGTCGGCGCGACCGGCCAGGTCGGCCGCGTCGTCCTGCAACTGCTCGAGGAGCGGAACTTCCCGATCAAGAGCCTGCGGCTGTTCGCGTCGGCGCGCAGTGCGGGCAAGACGCTGACGTTCAAGGGCGTCGACTACACCCTCGAGGACGCGGCGACCGCTGACCCGAGCGGCCTCGACGTCGCGATCTTCTCCGCGGGCGGCGACACGTCGAAGGCGCTCGCACCGAAGTTCGCGGCGGCGGGCGTCACCGTCATCGACAACTCCTCGGCGTGGCGACGCGACCCCGAGGTGCCGCTCATCGTCAGTGAGGTCAACGGCGAGCAGATCGCGAACACGCCCAAGGGCATCATCGCCAACCCGAACTGCACGACGATGGCCGCGATGCCGGTGCTCAAGCCGCTGCACGACGCCGCGGGGCTGATGCGTCTCGTCGTCTCGACGTACCAGGCCGTCTCCGGATCGGGCGTCGCCGGGGTGGCCGAACTCGCCGGGCAGATCCGCAAGGCCGCCGAGGCCGACATGGAGAAGATGGCGCTCGACGGCGAGGCCGTCGACCTCGGCGCGCCGAACAAGTACGTCGCGCCGATCGCGTTCAACGTGCTCGCCATGGCCGGTTCGATCGTCGACGACGGCACGAACGAGACGGACGAGGAGCAGAAGCTGCGCAACGAATCGCGCAAGATCCTCGACCTGCCCGAGCTCGCCGTGTCCGGCACGTGCGTGCGCGTGCCGGTGTTCAGCGGTCACTCGCTCAGCGTCAACGCAGAGTTCGAGCGCGCCATCACGCCCGAGGAAGCCCGCGACCTGCTCGCCGACGCCCCCGGCGTCGAACTCGCCGACGTGCCGATGCCGCGCGTCGCCGCAGGCAAGGACCCGAGCTACGTCGGACGCATCCGCCAGGACGCCTCCGTCGCCGACGGCAAGGGTCTCGCGCTGTTCATCAGCAACGACAACCTGCGCAAGGGCGCGGCGCTCAACACGGTGCAGATCGCCGAACTCATCGCTGCCGCCGGCTGACCCCCGCCCCAACGGCGATTCCTGTCC
>NZ_DCNR01000004.1:0-1038 GCF_002322065.1 Dermacoccus sp. UBA1591
CGGGCCCCATCGTCATGCGGCCGGCTGTGAAGCGGCCGCGAACTCTTGACCACCTGCGCGGTTCACGGTCGACGCGTGCAGCCGTCCACCGATCCAGCCTGCAAGGGAGCGGGCTTGCGCGTCAGCGTTCGTCGTCGGGAATCGTGCACCAGCGCTGCACGAGGAACCCCAGCACGCTGAGCACGACAGAGCTGATGACGAGCACCCCGAGCAGCAGCACGGCCGAACGGACGGACGGCACGCTGAGGCGCGCGAGCTGGGTGACGGCCTGCCCCGCATACCATCCGGCGAGGATGCCGCCACCGATGGCGGCCGTCTGCGAGAGCACGACGATACGTCGGGCCGTGTCGGGCGCCACCGTCTCGCTCCCCTGGACGACGGCTGCGGCGGCCGCGCGGATCTCGCTCTCGTCGGACCCGGCGCGGCGCGCGGCGTCCGCTTCCTTCTTCGCCTTCGTGCGGGCGCGCACCTCGTCGCGGATGCGCCATCCGCCTGCGACGAGCAGCCCGCACGCCGCGAGGACGACGAGCACCTCCCACCACGAGTGCTGCGGCACGGCGCGCCCACTGTTGCGCATCAGCTGCAGGAGGCCGCCGCTGATGAGCGCGACGAGCAGCCCCGCGACGACGGCGGTGACCGGTCGGACGGGCTTCATGTCAGGCCTTCCTCGAGGTCGATGTGGTCGTCGTCGTCCCACGACGGGCCGCGGCGCACCCCGGACGCATCGACGCGCTGCACGGCGTCGAGCAGCGGCAGGACGCCGTCAGGGGTGCGCACCGCCATCCACGGCGCCGCCTGGGCCCACGGGACGAGCACGAACGCGCGCTCATGAGCCCGCGGGTGCGGCAGGGCGAGGGGCGACCATGACGCGTCCGCCGCGCCGGCCTGCACCCCGTCGCGCTCGTCGGCGAGCACGATCTCGTCCTCGCGACCGGCCTCGCCGAGCGTCACGACGTCGAGGTCGAGGGTGCGCGCGCCCCAGCGCTCACCGCGGACGCGGCCGTGATCGGCTTCGATGCGATGCAGCTCGCGGATGAG
>NZ_DCNR01000004.1:1364-49178 GCF_002322065.1 Dermacoccus sp. UBA1591
GGGGTCGGTCTCGACGAGGGGCGACACCTGGGTCACCTCGAACCCCTCGAGCGCCCGCAGCGAGTCGAGCGCCGCGCGCAACGTCGTGACCCGCCGTCCGAGGTTCGTGCCCATCGCGACGACGACGCGGCGGCGCTGCTCGCGGCGAACGCTCACCGACGGGCCTGCCAACGCCCCGGTCGACGGGGTGAACGCGACACCTGCGGGAGCGTGCGGCTTGTGGACGGTGACGTCGACCGCCTCGACGATCTCCCACGCGAGGCAGGCGTCGGCGACGCGCTCGGCGAGCGTCTCGATGAGATCGACCGGCTCGCCGGAGCACACCTCGACGGCGCGCGCGGCGACGTCGGCGTACGACAGCGACGCCTCGAGATCGTCGCTGCGGCCCGCGGGGCCCAGGTCGGCGTCGAGGCTGATGTCGAGCACGAACGGCTGGGGGATGCGCTTCTCGAAGTCGAGCACGCCATGGCACGCCGTCGCGGCGAGGCCGGTGAGGGTGATGCGGTCACTCATCGGGGCATGCCTCCGCTCACTCGCTCCCCGGCCGACCGGGGCGCCACGGCCCCGCGCGCCGTGGCGACGACGTCGAGCGCTGCGAGCGTCGACGGCACATCGTGCACGCGCACCGCCCATGCGTCGTGCTGTGCGGCGAGGACGCTGGTCGCGGCCGTCGCGGCGTCGCGCGCGGCGGGCGGGACGGACGCGCCGTCCGCGATGAGCTGCGGCGTCCGCCCTGCGACGCCGAGAAAACTCTTGCGCGACGTGCCCCACAGCACCGGCAGCCCGTCGACGTCGAACTCGCCCATGCGCGCGAGCAGTTCCCAGTTCTGCTCGGCCGTCTTCGCGAACCCGAAGCCGGGGTCGACGACGAGCCTGCCGTCGCGGACGCCGGCCTCCCGCAGCGCGGCCACGGACTCGGCCAGCTCGCGACACACATCCGTGACGATGTCGTCGTACGCGGTGTGCTGCTGCATGTCGACGGAGTGCCCGCGCCAGTGCATCGCGACGAACGTCGCGTCACTCGCGGCGGCGACGTCGCGCATCGCTGGGTCGGCGAGCGCGCCGCTGACGTCGTTGATGATGTCCGCTCCGGCAGCGACGGCGGCCTCGGCGACACTCGCGCGCATCGTGTCGACACTCACGCGCGCACCCGCGGCGGCCAGTTCACGCACGACGGGGATGACGCGTCGGGCCTCCTCGTCAGCGCTGGGACGCTGGGCTCCCGGACGGGTCGACTCGCCGCCGACGTCGAGGATGTCGGCGCCCTGCGCCACCAGCTGCAGGCCGTGCTCGACCGCGGCGGCCGCGTCGAACCAGCGTCCGCCGTCGCTGAACGAGTCGGGCGTGACGTTGACGACTGCCATGACGAGCGGACGCCGCACCGGTCCATCCGCACGCGACGACGAACCGTCGAGCGCATTGCCGTTCGAATCACCTGGAGACGAACGATCCGTGCGCATCTCACTCATGCGTTCCTCCGACGAGTGCGTCACTTGCCCATGACGAGGCTCATCGCCTCGGCGCGGGTCGCGGGGTTGCGCAGTTGGCCGCGGACGGCCGAGGTGATCGTGCGCGCGCCCGGCTTGCGGATGCCACGCATCGACATGCACAGGTGCTCGGCTTCGATGACGACGATGACGCCCTGCGCGTCGAGGTGTTCGACGAGCGCGTCGGCGATCTGTGTCGTCAGCCGCTCCTGAACCTGCGGGCGCTTCGCGAACACGTCGACGAGCCGCGCGAGCTTGCTCAGCCCCGTCACCCGGCCGGACGTGGACGGGATGTACCCGACGTGCGCGACGCCGTGGAACGGCACCAGGTGATGCTCACACGTCGAGTAGACCTCGATGTCGCGCACGAGGATGAGCTCTTCGTGGTCGACGTCGAACGTCTTGACGAGCACGTCCTCGGGGTTCTGTCGCAGGCCCGCGAAGATCTCCGCGTAGGCGCGTGCCACGCGGGCGGGCGTCTCGACGAGCCCCTCGCGGTCGGGGTTCTCCCCGACCGCGAGCAGGATCTCGCGGACGGCCGCTTCGAGGCGCGCAAGGTCGACCTCGGCGCCGACCACGTCGTGCGTCTCAGCCACGGCGCTCAGTCACCCAGGCCAGGCCCGACGTCGCTGGGGCCCTGCAGGCCAGGGCCGGCCGGCGGCTGCGGCGGGTAGAGGCTGATCTCGCCGTCGGGACGCTCGTCGGCGTGCGGGTTCTTGCCGAGGTCGATGGCGCGCTGTTCGGCGGGCGTCATGACCGGGCCGCGCGTGCTGACGTGGCGCTGTTCGCTCGAGAGCCACACCTCACGCACCGGCTCCTTGCGCACGGCGGAGAAGATCTCAGCCAGGCGCGGCGCGTCGAGGGTCTCCTTCTCGAGCAGTTCGAGCACGAGGGCGTCGAGGATGTCGCGGTTGTTGTTGAGCGCGCGCCAGGCCTCGTCGTGTGCGGCCTCGATGAGCTTGCGGACCTCGACGTCGACCATCGCGGCGACCTGCTCGGAGTACTCGCGGTTGTTGCCGCCCATGTCGCGGCCGAGGAAGACCTCGCCGCCGGAGTTGCCGAGGTGCACGGCGCCGACGTTCTCGCTCATGCCGAACTGCGTCACCATCTTGCGGGCGATGTCGGTGGCCTTCTCGATGTCGTTGCTCGCACCGGTGCTCGGGTCGTGGAACACCATCTCTTCGGCGACACGGCCGCCGAGGGCGTACGCGAGCTGGTCGAGCAGTTCGTTGCGCGTCGTCGAGTACTTGTCGTCGGTCGGCAGCACCATCGTGTAGCCCAGCGCGCGCCCGCGCGGCAGGATCGTGATCTTGCTGACCGGGTCGGTGTTGTTCATCGCGGCGGCGACGAGGGCGTGGCCACCCTCGTGGTACGCGGTGACCTTGCGCTCCTTCGCGCTCATCGGGCGCGACTTCTTCTGCGGGCCGGCCATGACGCGGTCGATCGCCTCGTCGAGGGCCTCGTTCGTGATGATCGTGCCGTTGGTGCGCGCGGTGAGCAGCGCAGCCTCGTTGAGCACGTTCTCGAGCTCGGCGCCGGAGAAGCCCGGTGTGCGGCGCGCGACCGACATGAGGTCGACGTCCTTCGCCATCGGCTTGCCCTGGGCGTGCACCTGCAGGATGTGGTGGCGGCCGCCCATGTCGGGCGCCTCCACCGCGATCTGACGGTCGAAACGGCCGGGACGCAGCAGTGCCGGATCGAGGATGTCGGGGCGGTTGGTCGCCGCGATCAGGATGACGCGCGTGCGGTCGTCGAAGCCGTCCATCTCGACGAGGAGCTGGTTGAGCGTCTGCTCACGCTCGTCGTGGCCTCCGCCCAGGCCGGCGCCGCGGTGGCGGCCGACGGCGTCGATCTCGTCGACGAAGATGATGGCGGGGCTGTTCTCCTTGGCCTGCGCGAACAGGTCACGCACACGGCTCGCACCAACACCGACGAACATCTCGACGAAGTCAGAACCTGAGATCGTGTAGAACGGCACGTTCGCCTCGCCGGCGACGGCGCGTGCGAGCAGCGTCTTGCCCGTGCCGGGCGGGCCGTACAGCAGCACGCCCTTGGGGATCTTGGCGCCGATCTTCTCGTACTTCTCGGGGTCGGCGAGGAAGTCCTTGATCTCCTTGAGTTCCTCGACTGCCTCGTCGGCGCCCGCGACGTCGCTGAACTTCGTCGTCGGCATGTCCTTGCTGTGCAGCTTCGCCTTCGACTTGCCGAACTGCATGACCTTCGAACCGCCGCCCTGGGCCTGGCTCATGAGGAACCAGAACAGACCGACGAGCAGCAGGATCGGCAGGATGTTCATCAGCAGGGTGACGAAGATGCCCTGACGCTGCGGGTCGTCCGTGTATCCCTTCGGGGGCGTGTGCGCGCTCAGGGAGTCGACGACCTGCTTGCCGCGCGCGTCGACGTAGTCGGCCTCGACGCGCTTGACGTCCTTGAGCTTGCCGATGTCCTGCTTGTCCTTCAGCGTCAGACTGACGCTGTCGGGCGTGACCTTCGCACTCTCGACCTTTTCGGCGTTGATGAGGGAAATGGCCTGCGAGGTGTCGATGCGCGAATACCCGCCGATGTTGCTGAACATGTAGAACAGCAGCGCCACGGCGAGCGCGAGGACCACGTACAGGCCCGGCGTGCGCATGATTTTCTTAGCGTTCATCTGTTTGCGGGGCGAGCCCCGACCCTCTCATCGAAGAAGTGCCAGTCAACAAACCGCCAACGCGCGGCGCGGCGGCGATGTTCCCGCTCCCCGCGCGCGACGACAGCGGATGCGTCTCGATAGGACAGTGTGACCCACTGAACGCGCCGCTGCGCCGCGGGTTCGCGCACAGCGCAACCGTGCGTCGTCCGGCGCGGCCGGTGGCGACGCCGGGGTCAGCGCCGCGAGGACGCTCGATCAGGAGTACACGTGCGGCGCGAGCGTGCCGATGTCGCGCAGGTTGCGGAACTTCTCGTCGAAGTCGAGCCCGTAGCCGACGACGAAGGAGTTGGGGATGTCGAATCCGACGTACTTGCAGTCGATCTCGACCTTCGCGGCCTCCGGCTTGCGCAGCAGCGTGCAGATCTCGACCGACGCGGGGTTGCGCGACTCGAGGTTGCTGCGGATCCAGCTCAGCGTCAGCCCGGAGTCGATGATGTCCTCGACGATGAGGACGTGGCGGCCGGAGATGTCGGCGTCGAGATCCTTGAGGATGCGCACGACGCCGGAGCTCTTCGTCCCCGAGCCGTAGGAACTGACGGCCATCCAGTCCATCGGCACCGAGCCCGGCAGCGCTCGCATGAGGTCGGCCATGACGAGGATCGCGCCCTTGAGCACGCCGACGAGCAGCACGTCCTTGCCCTCGTAGTCACGCCAGATCTGCGCAGCGAGCTCTTCGAGCTTCGCGTGAATCTGTGCCTCGGTGAACAACACGTTCTCGAGGTCGTTTCCCATCTGGGAAGAGTCCATCACCGGCTCCTCGTCGTCTCTGCCGGTCTTGCCGGCGCTCGCCACCACGCGTGCTCGCGGGCGGCCGTCCACGTCATTCTCCCTTGCGGCGTGGGCTGATGGTCATCTCGCCCCCGACGCGTCGAACCTCAACGCTACCCGGGACGTCGATCGGCCCCTGCCCCGACCAGGCGACGAGCAGCCGTTCGACGTCGAACAGGTGCCCGCTCGACAGTTCGGCGTCGCGGGCGCCGTGCAGGACGAGGAGGCGGCGCAGCGCGCGGATGCGCAGCGCCGGGTCGAGCCCGACCAGCGCTACGACGCTCCACGTCGCGGGCCAGGCCTGGGCGTTGTCGGTGCCCGCGGAGCGCGCGAGCGCCTCGTCAGTGAGGCGGTCGAGCAGGTCGGCGTCGCGGCCGGCTGCGGCCGCGGTGCGGAACAGGCTGCGGCGCAGCGTCGGTGCCGCGAGTTCACGTTCGAGTGCCGCGAGGGTGTGGCGCGCGCGCACCCGGCTGAAGGCCGGGTCGTCGTTGTGCGGGTCGTGCCATGGTTCGAGCCCGAGCGCTTCGCAGGCGAGCTCGGTGTCGACGCGCCGCACCGGCCCGCCGGGCACGATCTCGGGGCCGAGCAGAAAAGGCCGCAGCAGGCGCGCACGGTCGGCACGCATGCCGGCGAGCGCTCGGGTGCCACTGCCGCGCATGAGGCCGAGCAGCACCTGTTCGGCCTGGTCGTCGGCCGTGTGCGCGAGCACCGCGCGCGCCGCGCCCACTGCGTCCGCGACGTCGAACAGCGCTCGACGACGGGCCGCGCGGGCGGCCGCTTCGAGCCCTTCCGGCGCGTCGGCGTCGACGATGACGGCGACGGTGCGCACGTCGTCGTCCGCGAAGCCGAGCTGGTCGACGCAGGCGCGGCGCGCGCGTTCGGCGACGTCCGCCGAGCCCGCCTGCAGCCCGTGGTCGACGATGACGACGTCGACCGCGACGCCCTGCTTCGGCGCCTCGAACGCGAGGGCCGCGGCGAGCGCCATGGAGTCGGCTCCCCCGCTGACGCCGGCGACGACGCGCCGCTCACCCGCGGCATCACTCGAGAACGTGCGCTGCAGCGCGGTGCGGACGGCGAGGCGCGTCAGAGCGACGCTGGGGTGCGGGCCACTCATCGGAACAGCGACCCGTGGATGCGTTCGACCCACAGCTGAGGGCGCTGGATCTCGGCGGGCGTCGGCAGGTTCTCGGGGGCGGCCCAGACGGCGTTGAAACCGTCGATTCCCACCTTTTCCTGCACGCCGCGCACGAACGCTGCGCCGTCACGGTACTGGCGCATCTTGGCCTCGAGGCCCATGAGGCGTCGCAGCAGCTTGTCGATGTTGCCGAGACCGGCGCGGCGGTCGCCGAAGCGGGCGCGGATCGTCTCGACGCTCGGCACGATCTGCGGGCCTACGTCGTCCATGACGACGTCGGCGTGGCCTTCGAGCAGGGACATGACGGCGGCGAGGTCGGCCATGCGCGCGCGTTGTTCGGGGGTGGCGAAGATGTCGCTCAGCCCCATCGAGCCCTCCTTGAACGCCTCGGGCACACGTTTGGCGATCTCGCCGACGCGTGTCGCCATCTCCTCGGGCGTCGGCGCCATGTCGACCAGCAGGTCTCGGGCGGCGCAGACGACGTGCTCGCGTAGCCAGGGCACGGCGGTGAACTGCACGCGGTGCGCTTCTTCGTGCAGGCACACCCAGAGGCGGAAGTCGTGCGGGTCGACGTCGAGTTCGCGTTCGACCTGGACGATGTTGGGCGCCACGAGCAGGAGCGACGGCGTGCCGCCGGGTGCGATGTCGTACTGACCGAGCACCTTGCCCGACATGAACGCCATGAGCCCGCCGACCTCTCCCCCGCTCACCTTGGCGGTGATGGCGCGCGCGACCGGCCCGGCGGCGCGTTTGGCGGTGATCTTGTCGACGACGGGCGCGATCATCCCGTCGAGGGAGGCGATGTTGACGTCGACCCACGCGCTGCGGTCGACGACGCGCACCGCGCCGATGTCGTCGGGCGTGACGAGCTGCGCCGTCTGCGCGACTGGATCGTGGGCGCGGCAGGCGGCGTCACGCAGTTCGGCGACGGCGTCGCTCGCCTCGGCAGCACTGAGGCGCGGGCCGCCACGATGCAGTTTCTTGCCCGTCGTCGCGGCGAAACGCCAGTCGATGTAGCTCGGTTCACCCATGCTGCTCACGCTACCGCGCAGCGCCGACAGCCCCTTGACGGTCGCGAATCGCCCGGCGTCGAGTCCGAGAGCCCACGACGGGGCGGCACGCTCAGACCTCCGTCGTCTTGACGGGGCGGGCGCCGAGTTCGGCGTCGAGACGGAACAGGCCGGGACCGTCGCTGTCGGTGAACTTCAGACGCCCGACGATCTGCGAGACGGTGGCTTCTTCCTCGATCTGCTCGGACAGGAACCAGCTGAGCAGCGGACGGGAGTCGAGGTCGCCGATGTGAGCCCGCCACCCTCGACCGACTCCATCGCGTGATGCCCCAGCACGGTTCGCGCACCGAGGTCAGTCGACGGGCCAGCGGTAGGGCATGAGATCCCGTGGAGAGGCGACGTCCGTCGCAGTCACGAGCACCTCTGCGTCGAGGTTGTTCGGTGAGAGCTGTTGCACCGTGGCAGCAAGAACAGCGGCCAACGGCGAGCACGATGCCCGCCGAAGTCACTGTGAGCGTCAGGGTCGTCGCCTATGAGGCGAAGCACTGCTGCGCGGCATGGCGACCGATGCCGAGGGCGGTGCCGATGATGGCCGAGGTGACCGGAGAGGTGCTCATGGTGGCGCTGGCGCCATCTCGTTCGGGCGACCCGTCGAGGTGCCGCCCCATCGGGTGCTACGTCGCCTCGTCAGCGTTGGCCGCGACCTACCGGAAGGACCGTCATGACGTCTGAACCCATGAGCGCGCAGCAGAAATACGACTTCTATGCCGACGCAGCCAACCAGCAGCCCCAAGGCACGCCTCGTCGGCGGAAGGAACGGCTGAGCACACCCGTTCCGGTCCGCTTCCCGCCCGAGCTGCTCGAAGAGGTCAAGAGCGCCGCTCGAGCTGACGATCGGTCGGTCTCGGCTTGGATCCGCCGGGCCGTCGAGCACGAACTGCGCCGAAGCGCCTGAGCGGTGCGTCCGTTCTGGCAGCCTGAATCCACGGTCAACATGAGCGGCGACGCGACGGCCGGCGATTCGACAACGCATGCTGCCGAGCGTCAACACATGCTGAGTTCAGGGCAGCTTCGTCAGCTCGGCGACGAGGTGATCAACGGCTGTCTTGGCGCCGATGGCGCCGTCGGAGAACGTGCCGTTCGTCGTCACGGCGAACACGAGCGGGTGGCCGTTCTTCGTCGTTGCCAGGCCCGCGAGGGATGACGCGTCAGGCAACGACCCGGTCTTCGCCCGAACGAGCCCGGCGCCGTCCTGCGACTCGGCGCGCATGTATCGATCGTGCAGGGTGCCGTTCCACGCCGAGACCGGCAACCGTTCGATGACGCGCGCATACATCGCATCCTTGCCCGTCGATGCGCGCGTCAGCACGTCGCCGAGCACCCGCACCGGCAGCGTCGTGCCCGACGACAAACCGCTCGTGTCGACGAGCTTGACGCCGCTGACGTCGACGCCCTCACGCTCGAGCACCGACGTCACCCACGTGCCCGCCGCGGCCGAATCGCCGTGCACGCCGTCGAGCGCCGCAGCCTGACGGGCGAGGGACTCAACCATCGAGTTGTCCGAATCCTGCAAGGCGAGCCCGAGCAGGTCGAGCACCGGCGCCGACGTCACCGACCCGAGCTGCTGCCCCGCCACCGGCGTCGTCACGTTCTTGCCGTACGTCGCCGTGATACCGCGCTTGCCGAGTTCCTTGACGAATGCCTGCGCGGCGTCCTTCGTCGGGTCGGCGACGGCCGGGGTGCGGTTGTCGGCGCGCTCGGAGGCGAGCGCCAACGTCGTGATGCGCGCCGTGAAACCGTAGTCGAACAGCGCGTCCTCCCACCCCTTCGCCTTGTTCGGCCCGGGCGCGTACGAGGTGTTCGTGTCGACGGTGACCTTCGTGATGCCCTGCTTCTTGAGCGCCGCCGCGCTCTGCGCCGCGAGGTCGCCGAGGCCGGCGCGACCGGCGACCTTCGTCGCATCGCCCGCCCCCTCGGCGAGGGTCATGTCACCGCCGGCGACGAGCTCGACGGTGCTGCCCTCGAGCGTCGCCCGCGTCGTCAGTCCCTTGTCGAGGTCGAGTTCGCTATGGGCGATCGCGAACGCACTCGCGAGCTTCGTCACCGACGCCGGCGTCGTCGCCTTGCTCGAATCGTGTTCGTAGAGAACGGTTCCCGTCGACGCATCGCGTACCGTCACCGCCGTCGGCGAACCGAACCAGGGGTTCTTAAGCGACGCCTCGACCGACTTCTTCACCTCGTTCGCGCTCGGCGCGGCCCCGACGCTCGCCGACGGCAACGACGCCGACGCGGCCTTCTGCAACGGCTCATACGTCTTGCCCTCGACCGTCACGGCCTTGGGGGTGTTCGTCGGCGCGAGCGTCAGGACGCCGGGCACCACGTCGTACGCATCGAGCGCGCCGTACCCCGCGAGCGCCGCCACGAGCGCACCGCTGACGGCCCACGTCCGCTTCTTCATCGGGGCACCACCTTAATCGCGTCCTGCTGCCGCGCCATCGCACGTCGATGACGAGTTTTTCATCCGCGCCCCGGTACGGAACACTAAGGAACGACCATTACACCAGCTATCCGGAGGGCACGAACCATGGAGTTCGACGTCACCATCGAGATCCCGCGCGGCACACGCAACAAGTACGAGGTCGACCACGAGACGGGCCGCATCCGCCTCGACCGCATCCTGTTCACCGCGATGCACTACCCGGCCGACTACGGCTACATCGAGGACACCCTCGGTGAGGACGGCGACCCGCTGGACGCGCTGCTGCTCATCGACGAGCCGACGTTCCCCGGCTGCGTCGTGCGCGCCCGCGCCATCGGTGTCTTCCGCATGGTCGACGAGGCCGGCGGCGACGACAAGATCCTGTGCATCCCCGCGGGCGACCCGCGTCAGGACCACGTGACGGACATCAAGGACGTCTCCGACTTCACGCTCAAGGAGATGTCGCACTTCTTCGAGACGTACAAGGCGCTCGAGCCGGGCAAGTCCGTCGAAGAGGGTTCGCACTGGGTCGACGCCGCGGCCGCGCAGAAGACCGTCGAGGAAGCGCTCGAGCGCGCCAAGGCCGAGGGCATGACGACGGCGCGCTGGGCGATGCCGGGCCACGACGCCCACGAGACCGAGCGCTCCATCGACAAGGCACCCGGCGACTCCCAGGCCGAGAAGCCGACGAAGTGACCCACCCCTGAGCGTCACGCTCAGCGACGCCGCAGCCCCCGTCCGAGTTCGGACGGGGGCTGCGGCGTGTTCTGGCTCTTGGGCAGGGTTGACGATGCGAGATGAGATCCGACGTGGTTTCGGCAGCGTCAACCAACCTGCGCGAATGTGGACGTAGATCGCCGATGTGGACATGAATCGCAGGGGCGCAGGCGGGTCTGCGCGACCTGCGGGGGCACGAGAGTGCTGCGTCACCGGAACGCCTTCAATTGCTGCTGCGGCGGTCAATACCCCGTCTATCGTTGGCACATGAACCAGGGGGCGAGGAACCACGGCATGCGGAAGGCCGCGACAGTGCTCGCGGTGGCCATGACGTTGAGCGCGGCGGCATGCTCATCGAACGACGACGGATCGAAGAGCAGCGGGTCGTCAGGCGCCGGGTCGTCCAAGGCGTCAGGGGCCAGCGGTTCTCAGGGCGCCTCGGGCGCGTCGTCGGCGCAACCCGGCTCGTCGAACGCGCCGGGCCTCGCGGCCGGCAAGAGCATCGACATCGGTGGTTCGGGCGACATCCTCGTCCACGTGCCCGTGCGCGACGACGCCGCGCACAATGCGGCGGCGAAGGGCGCGAAGGGCTACGACTTCGACCCGATGTTCGCCAACGTCACCAAGCCGATCAGTGCGCTCGATCTCGCGATCTGCCACATGGAGACGCCGCTGTCGACGACGAACACGAACCTTTCCATCCCCGCGACGCTCAGCTTCAATGTCCCGCACGAGGTCGCCGGATCGTTGAAGCGTGCCGGGTTCGACGGCTGTGACCGCGTCGGCAACCACGTCATCGACCGCGGCATCCAGGGCGTCGGCGAGACGAAGAAATCGCTCGACGACGCGGGTCTGAAGAACCAGGGCCCGACGCCGACGCCGAGCACCGGCCAGAGCGCCGTGATGTACGACGTCAAGGGCGTCAAGGTCGCGCAGCTCGCGTACTCGTACACGACCGGAAACGCGGACGCCTCGAACACCGTCGTGCCGCCCGAATGGCCCTGGCTCAAGTATTGGCAGTTCCCCGTCGTCAAGGCCGAGGGCATCCTGGCCGACGCGAAGAAGGCGAAGGCTGCGGGCGCGGACGTCGTCGTCCTCAGCATGCACTGGGGCAAGGAGTACAGCATCCCGGCCTCCACCGAGCAACGCGAACTCGCAGCGAAACTGCTCGCGAGCGACGACGTCGACACGATCCTCGGCACGCATGTCCACGTGCCGCAGTCGTGCGAGAAGATCAACGGCAAGTACGTCGTCTACGGCATGGGCAACTTCCTGAGCAACCAGGGTCCGAGCGTCAATTCGAGCCTCAAACCGTCGACGCAGGACGGCATGATCGTCGACGTGAAGCTGACGAAGGGTGACGACGGCAAGGTGACGCAGCAGCTCACCTACCAGCCGACGCACGTCAACCTCGCCGGGCACGTCATCGAACTCGCGACGCCGACGAAGAACGCCGACGCCTACGGCCGTGTCAAGGCTGCGATGACGCAGCTTGGCAGCAAGTGCGACGCCACCCCCGCGAGCTGACTCGACGTGTCGCCCAGCTGAGCGAGCGCTCCACTCTCACTTGTAGAGGTTGAGCCCCCCGGCGTCCATGTGCACGGTGAGGTGGTCGTCGAGGACGGGGCGCAGTTCCGAGGTCGGCGCGGAGTACAACTCGAGCGAGTCGACGATCACCCCGTCGGGGCTGTTGACGACGATCCCCGGAACGCAGGTGTAGATGTTGTCGTGATCGCTCGCGTTGCTCGCGTCGATGCGGACACTCGTGCCGGCGCCGTTGTCGATCGACATGGACACCTGGTAGCGGCGAAACGACCCCGTGCCGTTCGATTGCGCCGAGTACACGACGGGCAGCACCGCCACGACCTTCGGGTTGAGACGGATCTCGATCGTCTCACTCGTCATCGGCGCAGGCGGGCTCTGCTTCTTGCGGCCGAACAGTCCCCCACCGGTGCGTGCCGTCCGTGCTCGTCCGACGTCGCCGAGATGCGTGACGGCGCCGTCCGAGGAGCGCTGCGTGGCATGGGGCTGCTCCTTGGTCCCGAACGTCGCGACCGTCTCGTCGTGGCCGTCGGCGTAGCGCACGAGAGCGAAGACGTCGTAGTCGGTGGCGGCCGGCCACTCGATGCGAGCCGTGATGACGGGCGACTTCTCGATCGAGACACGCTGCCCCTTCGTCAGGCTGATCGCCCCCGTGCGTTTGCCGAGATCGACCGGGCCGCTCGACGACGGCATCGGCGCAGCGGCAGGCGGCGCAGCAACAGGAGGCGCAGCCACAGGAGGCGTGGCGGGGAGCGGTCCAGCTGTCGAGGCGGCCGCGAGGGGCGTCTGAGGCGTGTCGTTCTCGACGCTCACGCCGTGCTCGCGCAGGAGCGCGGGCAGCCCGCCGTCCCATCCTGCGGAGACGTTGCGCACCTTCCAGGCGCCGCCTCGCAGGTAGATCTCGACGAGCACCGCCGCGCGCTCGCTCGTGAATCCGGTTGCGGTGACGGCGTACTGCTCACCGTGCGCGTCGATCGTGACGGCGAGCTGCGGGGACGAGGCGAGCGAGCCCGGCGCCGCGTCATCCATCGCGACGGCGACGGCGAGACGTTCGATCTGCGGCGGGAGCGCGGACAGGTCGACGGTGATGTCACCACCATCGAGACGCACCGCGCCCTCGGGTGAGCGGGGCTGGTTGTAGAAGACGAAGTCGTCGTCGGTGCGCACGACCCCGTCTGCGGTCAGTTGCAGCACCATGAGGTCGACCGTGCCCGGCTGGGTGCCGACGACCGTGATGGCGAGGCGGGTGCCGCCGAGGGGCGCGTTGGCTCCCTTGCTCAACTCGTTCATTCCGCCACCCTGGCACAGGCTCGCGACGGCGGAGGGGCTTACGCGCGGGTAGCACCTCGGTGTTCGGCCGCCCCGGCGCGCTCGGTGCGGCGGCGGGAGACGCCCGCTCGCAGGTGCGCGTAGTCGTCGTCGGCGAGGACGACGTCGTGGGTGCGGCGGCGGTAGTGCCACATCATCGCCAGGCCCAGTGCCCACACGAGGTACTGCACACTCATCGCCTTGCGGAACGCCTCGACGTCGTACGTCGCCGGGCCGCCGGGGGCGACGTGGTCGAGCACGAGGCCGATGAGGACGATGCACGTCACGGACGCGACGTAGCCGCCGACGTTGACGATGCCGTTGGCGCTGCCGATGCGTGCGGCGGGGTTGAACGAGCGGGCGACGTCGAAGCCGACCATCGAGCCTGGTCCGCCGAACGCCATTGCGATGCACAGGAGCACGAGCAACCACAACGGTGCACGGCCGGGCCACAGCAGCACGATCGTCCACAGCGTGATGACGGTGAGAACGACGGCGAACACGGCGACGGAGCGTCGGTGCGGGAAGCGGGCGGTGAACGTGCCCATGAGTGGGCTCGTGACGATGATCGTCACGACCATGATGCTGAGCAGCGTGCTGGCGGCACCCTCGGACAGGCCCTGCCCCTTCGTCAGGAACGGGAAACCCCACAGCAGCATGAACACATTCATCGAGAACTGCGCGGTGAAGTGCGCCCACAGGCCGAGCTTCGTGCCGGGCTCGCGCCACACCTGCGCGAGTGTCTGCCCGACGGCGCGCAGGCGGATCGAGTCGCGGCGCTCGTCGTGCGTCGGCGAGTCGATGACGACGAACCACATGACGACGCCGAGGACGACGCCGAACGCCGCCGCGCCGAGGTACGTCGTGCGCCACCCCAGGCTGTGCAGGCTGACGGCGAGTGGGCCTGCCGCGAGGAGTGAGCCGAGCTGGCCGGCGAACCCGGTGATCTGCGTGACCATCGGCGCGCGTCGCACCGGAAACCACAACGCCGCGATGCGCAGGACGCACACGAAGATCATCGCGTCGCCCATGCCGACGAGGACGCGCGCGCAGATGCCCTGCGCGAACGTCGACGCGAACGCGAACCACGCCTGCCCGAGCGTCATCGTCAGCGTTCCGGCGGCCAGCAGCTTCTTCGAACCGAACTGGTCGAGCATCGCGCCGACGGGCACCTGCATGACGGCGTAGACGAGCAACTGCACCATCGCGAACGTCGCGAGTTGTCCGCTCGAGATCCCGAAGCGCTGCGCCGCGAGGATGCCCGCGACGCCGAGCGACGTGCGGTGGAACACGGCGAGGACGTAGACGCTCACCGCCGCGGTCCAGATCGCCCAGGCGCGTCGCCCACCGAGCGGGGCGACAAGTTTCGAGGTGGGCGTGTCAACGGGCGCGGCGGTGTGGGACGTCATGGTGACGCCAGTTTAGTTCGGTTCTCGATGTTGCCCGGCGTCGCTTCTACGCATGCGAGCGACCCCGCCGCAGCCACGATGCTCTGAGCGGGCCCCGGCGGCAACGCTTTTCGCGCACCTCCCACCTCGCACCGTCGGCACGGCTGGACCCGCTGCGTGAACATCGCCAACTGCTGTCGGCGCCCGCCTCTACTCTGACGAATGTGACGAACGAGCAGCACCCCACTCCCGCGACCACCGACTCGGTGACCACCGACTCAGCGACCACCCACTCGACGAGCGGCGCCGACGCCGTCGAGACGCCCGCGCAGCGTCGCGCCGCCATGATCGCGGTGACGGTGCTGCCGATCGTCGTCGTCATCGCCGGGTTGTGGGGGTACAACAGCCCGTCGACGTTCACGTCACACGCGTCGTGGGTGCCGTACCTGCTCGGCGTCGTCATGTTCACGATGGGGCTGACGCTGACGCCGCGCGATTTCGCCGCCGTCCTGCGCCGCCCGTGGGCCGTGCTCATCGGGCTGGCCGCGCACTACGTCATCATGCCGGGAGCGGGCTGGATCATCGCGCACGCACTCAACCTCTCCCCCGAGCTCGCCGTCGGGCTCATTCTCGTCGGCTGCGCGCCGAGCGGGACGGCGTCGAACGTCATGACGTTCCTGTCGAAGGGAGACGTCGCCCTCGGCGTCTCCGTCGCGACGGTCTCGACGCTCGTCGCTCCCGTCGTCACACCCCTGCTGACGGCGTTCCTCGCCGGGTCGTACCTGCACGTCGATGCGGGGTCGATGATGGTCGACATCGTCAAGACGGTGCTCGTGCCGATCGTGCTCGGCGTCGTCGTCAGGCTCATCATCCGTGACAAGGGCGTACGCGCCATCGCGCCCGCGCTGCCGTGGATCAGCGCGTTCGTCATCGCGTGGATCGTCGCGATCGTCGTGGCCGGCAGCGCCGGAAAGCTCGCGAAGGTCGGCGGCATCGTCTTCCTCGCCGTCGTGCTGCACAACGGTTTCGGGCTGCTGCTCGGCTACATCGCGGCCCGGTTCGCCGGGCTCGACGTGAAGGCGCGCCGCGCGCTCGCGTTCGAGGTCGGCATGCAGAACTCCGGCCTCGCCGCGACGCTGGCCAAGGTGCACTTCTCGCCGCTGGCCGCGCTGCCGTCGGCAGTGTTCTCGGTGTGGCACAACGTCTCGGGCGCCATCCTCGCGGCGTGGTTCGCGCGCCAGCCGGTCGGCGAACGCGAGCCGTCACGGGGCTGACACCGTCAGCCCGCGGGCGTGTCGGGCAAGTGCGTCCAACCGTCTCTGTTCGTGCGTGCAAGCGCGCGACCACGGAGTTCGGCCGCCGTCAGGAGTGGTCGTGCCCCAACGTCTTCGCGGCTTTGTCGGCGCGGCTCTTCACGCGGGCGAGCAGCCCGACGACGCCTGCCTCGAGGCAGGCATTGATGAAGACGAGGAACTGGTTGAAGTAGGCGTTGAGCAGATTGACGCCGCCGAGCATGAGCAACAGCGCCGCGATGCCCCAGCGGGCGCCGTCGGCGAGGCTGCTGCTGTCGTCACCGAGTCGTTTCACCGCTCGCCAGGCGAAGAACGCGGCGACGGTGCCGATGAGCGCGGCGACGCTCGCGGCCGTCCACGCGACCTTGCCCGGGTGGTCGCCGAGGAGACTGTTGTGGCCGCTGACGGCGTCCGGACCGTAGGCCTGCCACAGCGAGTAGACGAACACGCCCGGACCGGCGAAGACACCGACGACAGCGAGCACGCCCAGCGCGAGACGGCTCAGCTTGCGCTGACGGCTCGGCGGCAGCAGCCGCTCCTCGACCGCGTCGAGACGCTCCATCATCCGCCCGACGCGACGCTCGTCATCGGGGACGGCCTGGCTTCGCGCCACGTCGAGAGCCTGCGCCAGCCCCTCGGCGATGGCGCGCTCCTGCCCCGTCGGCTCGTCGCGCCTGACGGCGTCGAGGTGACCCTCGATCGTCTCGACCTGGCTGCGCGTGAGCGGCCCGTCAGCCGCCGGTTTCATGAGTTCGAGCGCGGCGTAGAGGTGATTGCGAGCGTGGGGCGGCCGTTGCGAACCCACCCGCATCGCGGCCACCCCGAGCGCCGCGAGAATCGCGTAGCACAGGGGCGCGGCGAGAGGGAAGAAGTAGTCGTTGTCCTTCGTGATGAACTTGCCGATCTCGTCGACGAACAACCCGATGCCGATGCCACCCGCGATCGAGGCGAACGCCGTCGCCCACCGATTGGCCAGGGACAGCACGACCGTCAACGCGATCATGAGCAGCAACCCGCCCCACACGGCGTGTGCGATGTGGAAGATCTCGCCGCCAACCTGCGGGTAACCCGTCGCGAGCAGGTAGCCGCGCGTCACGAGGATCGTGATGACGGCGGCGACACTCATCCAGCCGACAGCGGTGCCCGCGCCCGCCTTCGTCACAGGGCTACGCGTCGGTTTCGTCGGCGGACTGGGCATGCCTTCACTCTGTCACGCGCGATCTCGCGGTGAAGCGTGACCCCTGAACCGCCGATACTGACGGCCGGCCGCCGCCGCAGCGTCGACTCGTGACACTTGTCATGGCGCGGTCGTGACGTCCGCCCGAGGCCCGCTCCGCCCACCGCGACGAGGCTGGAGGCATGAACAACGCAGCCATCACCCTCACCGGCGTGACGAAGACCTTCCCCGGCAAGCACGGGCGCGTCGAGGCCGTCCGTGGGGTCGACCTCGAGATCGCGCCCGGCGAGGTCGTCGCGTTCCTCGGCCCCAACGGCGCGGGCAAGACGACGACGATCGACATGATCCTCGGCCTGAGCGAACCGACGACGGGCAACGTCACCGTCTTCGGCATGACGCCGCACGCGGCCGTCGCGCGTGGCCTCGTCGCCGCCGTCATGCAGACCGGCGGACTGCTCAAGGATCTGACGGTGCGCGAGAGCGTCGAGTACGTCGCCGCCTTGTTCCCCGACGCCCGGCCCGTCGACGACGTCCTCGCCACCGCCGGCATCACCGACCTCGCCGACCGGCGCCTCGGCAAGTGCTCCGGGGGCGAACAGCAGCGCGTGCGGTTCGCGATGGCGCTCGTGCCCGACCCCGCGCTCATCGTGCTCGACGAACCGACGACAGGCATGGACGTCAACGCCCGCCGGGCCTTCTGGGAGGCCATCCATGCCGACGCCGCGCGCGGCCGAACGATCCTGTTCGCCACCCACTACCTCGAGGAGGCCGACGCGTGGGCCGACCGCGTCGTCGTCATGCGGGACGGCGAGATCGTCGCCGACGGCTCGAGCAGCGACATCCGCGCAGCGGGCGGTGGCCGACGCGTGAGCGCGACCTGGCCCGACGCGGACATCGCCCTCGTCGAGGCGATCGAGGGCGTCTCGGGCGTCGACGTCCACGGCGACCAGATCGTCGTCCACACGAGTGACAGCGACGCCGTCGCACGCGAACTCCTCACGCGCACAACGGCGCACAGCCTCGACATCACCTCGCGCGGCATCGAGGACGCCTTCGTCGAGCTGACCTCGCCGTCCGAAGCGGGCGCCACCGTGTCCCGCTGACGGCCTTTCCCCCTCACCCCTTCGGGTTCTCACCCTCTCTCGCGCTTCCTCACTTCACCTCTCGCTCCCCATCCCGACCACGTCGGCACCCTGTTCTCTGCGTGCAGATGCACCCGGGTGCATTTGCACGCAGAGGACGAGCGCCCCTCTCGAAAGCAGGTCTGCCATGTCCACCACGACGAGCACCTTCACCCCGCGTCTCGACGGCGCGCCCCTCGACCCGTCGGAGCGTCGAGCGCCGCGAGGCAGCGGCCTCAACGCCCGCGTCATGGGCCTGGAGCTGAGGCGGGTGCTGCGCAACAGGCGCAGCTTGATCTTCACGCTCATCTTCCCCATCGCGATGTTCGTCTTCGTCGCGAGTTCGATCTCCGAGGGCGATCAGGTGATCGGCAACGGTGTGGTCGCGAACGTCAACGCTTATCTCATGGTGAACATGGCGCTGTACGGCGCGATCATGGCGGCCACCAGCGCCGGCGCGAGCGTCTCGATCGAGCGCGCGGCGGGGTGGTCCCGGCAGTTGCGCCTGACGCCTCTGCAACCGGTCGCGTACATCGTCATAAAGATGATCGCCGCGATCGTCATGGCGCTCATCGCCGTCAGCGTGACGTTCGCGGCCGGTCTCGGTTCGGGCAAGGCGCACGCCGACGTGCTGTCGTGGCTCGAGGCGGGCGCCGTCATCGTCGCGGGTTCGCTCGTGTTCGCGGCGCTCGGGTTGCTGCTCGGATACCTGCTGCCGAGTGATTCCGTCATGCAGATGCTCGGTGGGCTCATGGCCATCATGTCGATGCTCGGCGGCATCTTCTTCCCGATCAAGGACGGCTCGACGTTCGATCACTTCGCCCAGTTCACGCCGATGTACGGCATCGGCAAGCTCGCCCAGTGGCCGCTGTCGCTCACGACGTCGGGCGGTCACGGCAGCTTCCACCTCGTGTGGGCGCTCAACCTCGTCGCGTGGGGCCTGCTGTTCATCGGTGGCGCCGCCTGGAGCTTCCGTCGCGACACGGCGCGCGTGTGAGCAACGCGTACCCCGACGCCCGGTGCCGGATCGAGACTCTGCCGGCCAGCACGGCGGCGTGCACGATCCGCCACCAGGCCCGTGCGACCCGGATAGGTTGGGCCACGTGAGCCCGCGACGACCCGCCCTGGCCTGGCCTCGAGAGCAGGCCCGCACCCGCAACGTCGGCGCCCGGCGCGCGCGCACCCGCGGCATGCTCGCCTGGTTCTGGGTCGTGTTCTGGCTGATCTTCCTCGTGCAACCCGTCACGGAGAACATCGCCGACGGCGGCCGCCGCACCGCCGGCGCCCTGCTGCTGCTTGCGGGCGCGGCCGTCTATGTCCCCGTCATCGCGGCGACGATGCGTCGGCTCTGGAGCGGCACCCCGCGCACCCGCTCGACGCAGGCCGTCGTCGCGACGTCGGCGCTCGTCGTCGCCGCCTGCATGCTGAGCGCAGCGCCCCTCATCGGCCAGGACGCCTTCGCACTGTTGCCGTATTCGCTCGTCATCTTCATGCTCGGGATGACGCCGCTGCTCGGCGCGGCGCTCGCGCTCAGCGTCGTCACGGCGACGGCGTCGCTCAGCCACGCGCTCACCGGTTCGTCGCTGCAGCCGGGCCTGCTGTTCGCGGCCGTGGCGTCGGGGCTGGCCTCCGGGCTCGGCGCGTTCTCGGCCGAACGCACACGCGACGCGGAAGCGGCCCGCGAGGATGCAGCGCTGCTGCGCGTGCAGGACGAGCGCAACCGGATGGCGCGCGATCTGCACGACATCCTCGGTCATTCGCTCACCGTCATCACGATGAAGGCGGAGCTCGCGGGCAAGCTCGTCGACGTCGATCCCGAGAAGGCGAAGACGCAGATCGCGGAGCTCGAGCAGCTGGCGCGCGGGGCATTGGCCGACGTGCGCACGACCGTCTCGGGGTATCGCGAGATGTCGCTGTCGGGCGAACTCGCCCGGGCGAGAAGGGCATTCGCCGACGCCGGTATCGCCGTCGACCTGCCCCGCCACGTCGACGACGTCTCCCCCGACCTGCGTGAACTGTTCGCCTGGGCCGTGCGCGAGGCGACGACGAACGTCATCCGCCACGCGGGCGCCTCGCACGTGACGATCGCTCTCTCCCCGACGCGTCTGAGTGTGCGCGACGACGGTCGTGGCGCTGCTGCGAACGCCGGCGACGGTAACGGGCTCACGGGTCTGCGCGAACGCGCCGCGGCCGTCGGTGCCGTCGTCGAGACGCGCAGCGACGACGGGTTCACGCTGGACGTGTTGACGCGTGATGCGCCGGCCTCGGGCACCGACGACGGCGCAGCTGCCGAGCGACGGGGCGTCGAGTGAGGCGCGCCTACGCAGGTGGATTCGCCCTGCGGGGAACGACGACGAAAGGCCGACCATGACGATCCGACTTCTCATCGCTGACGATCAGGCGATGGTGCGTGGCGCGCTCGCGGCACTGCTCGATCTGGAGAGCGACCTCGAGGTCGTCGCCGAGGTCGGGCGGGGTGACGAGGTGCTCGACGCGTGCCGCGAGCACGCGCCGGACGTCGTCCTCATGGACGTCGAGATGCCCGGCATGGACGGCCTCGAGGCGAGCGCCGCGCTGCGTCAGGCGCTGCCCGCGGTGAAGATCCTCATCGTCACGACGTTCGGTCGGCCCGGCTTCCTGCGGCGCGCGATGCAGGCGGGGGTGCAGGGGTTCGTCGTCAAGGACACCCCGGCGACGCAACTCGCCGACGCCGTGCGCCGCGTCCACGCGGGCCTGCGTGTCGTCGACCCGCAGCTCGCCGCCGACAGTCTCGTGTTCGGCGAATCACCGCTGACGGCACGCGAACTCGACGTCCTGCGCGCCGCCGCAGCCGGCGGCACCGTGGCCGATATCGCCCGCGCCGTGTTCCTGTCGGAGGGCACGGTGCGCAACCACCTGTCGTCAGCCATCGGCAAGACGAGCGGACGCACCCGCGCCGATGCCGTGCGCATCGCGCAGGAGAACGGGTGGCTGTGAACGTGACCCACTTCACACGTACCACGCAGTAACCGGGCTCGCATTTGGCAATGTCGTCCCATGACGACCACCGCCTCCAACCTCTCCCCCACCGAGGCCTACCGCGCCGCGCGCGACTCACTCCTCGAGCTGCGCGGACGCCATGACGACGCTGTGGCGACGTTCACGTGGCCCGATGTCGGCGACCGCTTCAACTGGGCGATCGACTGGTTCGACACCGTCGCGCGCGGCAACCACCGCACAGCCATCGTCATCGTCGAGGAGGACAGTTCGTCGCTCGAAGTGACGTACGACGAGATGGCGCGCCGCTCCGACGCCGTCGCCACGTGGCTCGCAGAGCAGGGCGTGAGGCGCGGTGACCCTGTCGTCCTCATGCTCGGCAACCAGATCGAACTGTGGGATCTCATGCTCGCCGTCATGAAGCTCGGCGCGATCATCATGCCGACGACGACGGCCGTCGGGCCCGCCGATCTGCGCGACCGCATCGCGCGCGGCGGGGTGCGGCACGTCGTCGCCAACGCGGGCGACGTCGACAAGTTCTCGGGCGTGCCGGGCGAGTACACGCGGCTCAGCGTCGGCGCGGCGGACGGGTGGTCCGACCTGCACGGGGCGTATCGCCGCGTCGGCGACGTCCCGCCCACCGAGCACCCGGGCACCGCGCCGGGCGATCCGCTGCTGTACTACTTCACCTCCGGCACGACGAGTCGCCCCAAGCTCGTCGAGCACACGCAGGCCTCCTACCCGATCGGTCACCTGTCGACGATGTACTGGCTCGGTCTGCGCCCCGGTGACGTCCATCTCAACATCTCGAGCCCGGGATGGGCGAAGCACGCATGGTCGTGCTTCTTCGCGCCGTGGATCGCCGAGGCGACGATCTTCGTCTACAACTACACGCGCTTCTCCCCCGCCGCCCTGCTGCAGCAACTGCGCGCCCGCGAGGTGACCACGTTCTGTGCGCCGCCGACGGTGTGGCGCATGCTCATCAACGCCGACCTGACCGGTGGGCGCGGCGCGCTGCGCGAACTGATCGGCGCGGGTGAACCGCTCAATCCGGAGGTCATCACGCAGATCGAACGGGCGTGGGGCCTGACGATCCGCGACGGCTACGGCCAGACGGAGATGACGGCCGCCGTCGGCAACACGCCCGGCTCGGCGGTGAAGCCCGGGTCGATGGGACGCCCGCTGCCGGGCGTGCCCGTCGTCATCGTCGATCCGCTGAGCGGCGAACGGCTCGACGGCGCCGGTGAGGGCGAGATCTGCCTCGACCTCGCCGCCCACCCCCTGCCACTCATGACGGGTTACCTCGGCGACGAGGCCCGCAACACCGACGCGATGGCGGGCGGTTTCTACCACACGGGCGACGTCGCCGCGATCGACGACGAGGGGTACATCAGCTACATCGGGCGCACCGACGACGTGTTCAAGGCGAGCGACTACAAGATCAGCCCGTTCGAGCTGGAGTCGGTGCTCATCGAGCACCCTGCCGTCGCCGAAGCGGCGATCGTGCCCGCCCCCGACGCCGTGCGACTCGCCGTCCCGAAGGCGTATCTCGTTCTCGTCGAAGGCAGTTCGCCGGATGCGGCGACTGCCGAGAGCATCTTCGCCTTCGCCCGCGAGCGACTCGCGCCCTGGCAGCGTGTGCGCCGACTCGAGTTCGCCGAGCTGCCCAAGACGATCTCGGGCAAGATCCGCCGCGTCGAACTCCGCGGTCGTGAGAACGACCTCGCCCGCAACGACGTGCGCCCCGACGGCGAGTTCCGCGACGACGACTTCGAGCACTGACCTGCGACGGCCGACGTGGCGCTCGCCGCTGTACCGGTGCTTCTCGTGGGCGGGCTGGATCGCCGGCCGGCCCGGGCACGCGAAAGGCCCCCGAATCTTCGGGGGCCTTTCTTCGGAGCCGCTTGTCGGAATCGAACCGACGACCTTCTCATTACGAGTGAGACGCTCTGGCCGACTGAGCTAAAGCGGCAACCGCTGATCGGATATCTCCGGCAGCGAGGCAAAACTTTACACGAGCGGCGCGGGGGGCGCCAATCCCGCCCGCTCGCTGCCCCAGGGGGCACCAACCCCAGCAGCCGCGGCGCCTCCCCATGGTTGGGCGCCTACGGCGGCTCGGTGCGCCCGGCGTAGGACGCGCCGTCAGCCCGATTCAGCAGGTGGTCTTCTTCGCAGGATCGGAGCCGTCGACGAGGTAGTGGTCGACGGCATTGTCGACGCACTGGGAGCCGCGCCCGTAGGCGGTGTGGCCGTCACCGTCGTAGCTGATGAAACGGCTGTTCTGCAGTTCACCGGCGAGGCGTTCGCTCCACTCGTACGGCGTCGCGGGGTCACGGGTCGTGCCGAGGACGACGATCGGCGCCGACCCGGCCGCCTTCACCTCGTGCGGTCTGCCCGTGGTCTTGACCGGCCAGTCGGCGCACACCGCGCCGGCCCACGCCATCTGCCTGCCCCACGTCGGCGCCTTCTTCGAGAACGCCTCCGCGTCCTTCTCGTACTCGGCCACGCCGCCGGTCGGCGCGGGCCGATCGAGGCACGTCACGGCGTTGAGCACCTGCATCATGTTGCTCTGGTACGTGCCGTCGTCGTTGCGCTCGGCGTAGCTCTTGCCCGCGTTGAGCAGCTGCGTGCCGTCACCACCGAGTGCGCTGCGCAGCGCCTGCGTCAGCTCACCCCACTTCGCCTGGTCGTAGAGCGACGCGGCGATTCCGTTGATCGCCCAGCCCTCCGTCAGGGTGCTGAGCCGCTTGTCGCCGCTCGCCTTGATGGGTTTGGCGTCGAGGCCGGCGAGCCAGGTCTGCAGCTTCTTCTTCGCGGACGCGGCGTCGGACCCGAGCGGGCACTTGCCGCCCGAGACGCAATCGGCGAGGTAGGCGTCGAGCGCCTTCTCGAAGCCGGTCGCCTGCCCCTCGTTGATCTGCTGCATCGTCAGATCGGGCGGCAGGACGCCGTCGAGCACCATGCGCCCGACGTTCTTCGCGAACAGGTCGGCGTACGTCGCGCCGAGCATCGTGCCGTACGACTTGCCGAGGAAGTTCAACTTCTGCTCGCCGAGAGCCGCGCGCAGGACGTCCATGTCCTTCGCGACCTCCTCGGTGCTGACGTGGCCGAGCAGCGGGCCGGCGTTCTTCTTGCACGCGTCGGCGAGCTTCTTGTCGCCGGCCAGCAGCGCGTTCTGCTCGCTCTTGTCGTCGGGTGAGGGGTCGGAACCCATGAACTGATCGAGCGTCGCGTCGTCGACGCACGTGATCGCGGCCGAACGCTGCACACCGCGCGGGTCGAACCCGACAATGTCGTAGCTGTCGCGCACCGACCTGCTGACGATCTGGTCGGCCGCCGCGGCATAGTCGACGCCCGAGCCACCGGGGCCGCCGGGGTTGACGACGAGTGAGCCTTTCTTCGTCCCTGTCGCCTTCATGCGGTTGACGGCGACCTCGATGCTCGGGCCGCTCGGCTTCGCGTAGTCGATGGGCACGCGCAGCTTCGCGCACTCGCCATCGTCGCAGCTCTTCCAGTCGAGCTGCTGCGTGTAGAACGCACTGAGCGGACCGGTCGCGGCCGTTCCCGCGGCCGACGAGGCGGACGCAGCGCCGCCGCCCGATGGGTCCGACGACGCCGACGAGGTGGGAGACGACGTGCTGCACCCACCGACGGCGAGCATCGACGCAGCCGCGAGCGCGGCCACCTGCGTCAGGCGCGAGCGCGCGATGTGCTTCACGGGGCGACTCCTATCCGGCTGCCTCATGAGGGCAGTTCGAGCGAGATGCACATGGCTTCGAGGGCCAGCAGCGGGGGGACGTTGGCGGCGATGCGCTCACGCGCGGTGCTGATGGCGTCGAGCGCGAGCAGCAGCCCTTCGGGGGTGAACGCGCGCGCGAGCCGGCCGACGTCGTCGACGATGTCGGCGTTCACGAGCGGCACCGGATCGCCCCAGCGCACCACGAGCGCGTCGCGATATATCGAGGCGAGATCGACGAGGGCGCGGTCGATGACGTCACGACCGAAACGCGTCGCCCGCGTCTTCTGCTCCTTCTCGAGCTGGTTGATCGCCGAGCGCACGTGCGGCGGCTGCGTGCGCGCGCTCGGGTCGGCGCCGAGCTGCTCCATCAGCTTGGCCTTCTCGGCGGCGTTGCGCTCCCCCGACGATGCGCCCGACTCGTCCTCGGCGATCGAGGCGAGATCAGCTGCCGCCTTCATGGCGTCGCCGAGCCCGCGGATACGCAGCGCGAGCAGGATCGTCTCGCGCCGCCGGATGCGCGCCCCCTCGTCACGCGCCAGGCGCCGCGCGATGCCGATGTGCGACTGCGCCGCGCGTGCCGCGTACGCCGCCATGGCGGGGTCGACGCCGTCGCGGCGCACGAGCAGTTCGGCGACGTCGTCGGGCGGCGGGATGCGCAGGCGGACGTGGCGTGAACGGCTGCGGATCGTCACGATGACGTCCTCGACGCTCGGCGCGCACAGCAGCCACACGGTGCGCGGGACGGGTTCTTCGAGCGCCTTGAGCAGCGCGTCGGCGGCGCGTTCGGTGAGACGGTCGGCGTCCTCGATGACGATGACGCGCCAGCGCCCGACCGTCGGCGACGACTGCGCCTGCAACGCCAGATCGCGCGCTTCGCGCACCTGGATCGTGAGGCCGCTCGTCGAGACGATCTGCACGTCGGCGTGGGAGCCGTCGATCGTCGTCCGGCACTCGCGACACTCCCCGCACCCGCCCTGCGGGCACTCGAGCGCGGCAGCGAACGAGCGAGCCGCGTTGGAACGGCCCGAGCCGGGCGGGCCGGTGATGAGCCACGCATGCGTCATGCGACGGGCGTCGCCGACGGCCTCGCTCAACGTGCGCACCGCCTCCTGTTGACCGACGAGATCACGCCATACGCCCTCGCCGACGCCCGGCACCCGGCGGGTCGTCGCGACGTCACTCATGAGGGGCCGCCTGATGCGCGCGTCGTGCCGCTCTTGAGGAGCTGTTCGAGTCGTGTGCGGACGGCGGCGGTGAGGTCGTCGCGCGAGCGACCCGCGTCGAGGACGAGGTAGCGCGCCTCGTCGCGCGCGGCGAGGCAGAGGAAGTGCTCGCGCACGCGGGTGTGGAAGTCGTCGGCCTCACGTTCGAGCCTGTCTTCGGCACCGCGCGCGCCGCGACGTTCGCGCGCGACCTCGGGCGAGACGTCGATGAGCACCGTGACGTCCGGCGTCAGCCCGCGCGTCGCCCAGCGTGAGATGGACTCGACGTCGTCGGCGGCCAGCGCACGACCGGCGCCCTGGTAGGCGATCGAGGAGTCGATGTAGCGATCCTGCAGCACTACCGCACCGCGCGCGAGGGCCGGTCGCACGAGCGTCTCGACGTGGTGCGCCCGATCGGCGGCGTAGAGCAGGGCCTCGGCGCGCGACGCGACGTCGTCGCCATGGAGCAGGAGCCGCCTGATCTCCACGCCCAGCGGGGTACCGCCCGGTTCACGCGTGATGACGACCTCACGGCCCAGTTCACGCAGCCACGCAGCGGCACGCTCGATCTGCGTCGTCTTGCCCGCGCCGTCACCACCTTCGAACGTGACGAACAGCCCGTGCGCGGCCACGTCGGCCGCGACCTCGTCGCCGGCTGCGGTGCTGACACTTGGTGCGCCCTTGGTGTTGGCGTCGACATCTGCGACGGCGTCGGTCGTGGCGTCGCTGATGACGTCACTCGAGGCGCGCAGCGTTTCGACGTCGAGGCGCAGGTCGTCGGGCATGGCGCTCACCCTACCCAGTGCGTCCGACAACCCCGGAAACTCGCAGAAATCGCCTGCTGGGGAGCGTCGCTGGGCCACCGTACGGGGTCGCGACAAGCGCCGCCTGCCAGCTGCGCGACTTTTGCGCATCTGCACGAGGAATATGCGGCACATTCCTCGTGCAGATGCACAAAAGTCGGGCAGCGGTCCACGCCCGCCGGCAGCACGGCCCCGGCGAGAGGGACGCGTGTCGACCGTCAGCCCCGGCTGTCACAGTAGGCGGCGACCACCTCCGTGACGTACGCGGCAAGGCCGGGCTCGACGTCGTCGTAGGTCTGCGCGAAGCGTGGGTCGGTGCTGTACATGGCGCCCATCCCCCGGAGCATCGGCAGAGGCACCGGATTGAACCAGCGTTCGATCTGGTCGCGGTGCGCCTGAACTGCGGCGTCGGCCTGCGCGCTGCCGGGTGCCGCGCCGTCACGCATCGCCCTGGCGAATGCCGCCAACACCTCGTCCGACTCGGCCTTGATGCGATGCCAGGTCGCCTTGTCGTAGCTCTTGGCGCGGCGCCGGGATTCTGCGAATTCCTCCGTCCCACCCCAACGCTGTTGCGCCTCGACGTCGTACGCCTCGTCGTATCCGGTGCCGAAGATCTCCTTCATCTCGGCGCTGCTGATCTGATATTTGCTCATGGTTGCCTCCGATGTGAGTGCGGTGTCGATCGCGTCGACCAGCGCATCGAGCTCGTCGCGCCTGGCCATGACCGCTTCCCTGTGCTCGACGAGGAGTGCCGCCAGCACGGCCGGTTCGTCGAGCGCCTCGGCGATGTCCGCGAGCGGCATCTCGAGGCGCCGTAGCAGCACGACCCGAGCGAGGCGTTGCACGTCCGCCGGCGTGTACAGCCGGTATCCGTTCCAGCCACGTTCGCTCGGCCGCACGAGCCCGATCGCGTCGTAGTGATGCAGCGTGCGGACGGTGACGCCGAAACGTGCCGCCACCTGCCCCACCGTCAGTTCGTCGGTCATGACCTCACTCCATCGCCTCACGTCACGTCAGGGTCAAGGTTCGCGCCGAAAGACCTCTCGCAGGCAGGCGCGCGCGCCAATCATCCCGGTTTCGATGTCCTCGTCGCGCTCGTCACGACCGTTCAGCGCAGCGGCCCCGGGCAAGTCTGGCACCGTCGCCGGGTCGCGCGAGAGCAGAGGCCGTGCGATGAGCATGATGAACATCGGCGTCAACGTGACGAACCAGATGCAGAAGCCGATCAGGGTCGTCGCCGACCAGAAGAGCCCGCCACCGGCCCAGTCGCCACCGAACACACCGAACGAGAGCATCGCGAGAAAGCCGTAGACGCACGGCGTCGCCGCGCCCCACAGCACGAGCGAGAACTGCCGCGCCCCCATCGTGAGCCCCCGTGTCAGGTGCAACGACCACGCCGCGAGGCCCCACGCAATGACGGCGCACGGCAGCGCCAGCGCCAGCCCGGCGTCACTCAGCCAGTTCGCGGGCGAGTAGGCATCGGCAGGGCCGCGGACCCAGGCGACGGCGACAGCGACCGACGAGACGACGAAACCCGCCGCCACAGACCCCACACCGATGACGGCGGCCCGCCCGCCCGTGTGCCACACGGACGTTCGCGACCCCGAAAGCGAGCCGGCGCTCGACGCGCCCGCCCCCGTCATTCCTGCGCCGAGCATCTTCGCCACGATGTCTCTCCCGGTCGTCCTGCCGCGCCCATCGGCGCCGCATCTCTCACCCATCCTCGCATGTTTTGAACACGTTCAAGAACGACACTGGGACCATGGCTCACATCGTCCTGTTCCACTCAGCGCTCGGCCTGCGCACGGCCGTCCTCGACTTCGCTGACGCCCTGCGCGGGCTCGGCCACGTCGTCGTCACCCCCGACTACTACGACGGGCACGTGTTCGTCTCGACCGACGACGGGCTCGCCCACCGCGACGCCGTGGGCGTTCGCGCCCTCATGGATCATGCGCGCACGGCACTCGACGACGCGCCCGCCGACGCCGTCCTCGCCGGTTTCTCGCTCGGCGCGTTCTTCGCTCAGGCGTTCGCGGCGAAGCGACCCGACGCGCGTGCCGCGGTGCTCCTACACAACGTCGAAGCGCCGCGCGACGGAACCTGGAGCGGCGTCCCTGTCCAGGTGCATCGCCATGCCGTCGACCCGTTCATCAGCGAACCCGACGTCACCGCGCTGCGCGACGCCGTCACCACCTCGGGCGCGCCGTTCGACGACGTCGTCGCACCCGGCGAAGGCCACCTCTTCACCGACCTCGCCACCCCTGACGGGGACGCCGCCGCATGCGACGCGAGCATCGCCGCGTTCGACGCGTTCATCCGCTGACAGACGATGCCCCAGCTCGAGCAACACTCGAACCGGGGCGTCATGACGCTGCTGCGAGTCGTCAGGCCTTCTTGGCCGTCGTCTTCTTCGCAGCGGTCTTCTTCGTCGTCGTCTTCTTGGCGGCGGTCTTCTTCGTCGCAGCCTTCTTCGTCGACTTCTTGGCGGCCTTCTTGCGCGTCGAGGGGCCCTTGGCGCGCTTCTCGGCGAGCAGCTCGTAGGCCCGCTCGGCCGTCAGTGTCTCGACGTCGTCGTCCTTGCGCAGCGTCGCGTTGGTCTCGCCGTCGGTGACGTACTCGCCGAAGCGGCCGTCCTTGACGACAACGGGCTTGCCGGACGTCGGGTCGGCGCCGAACTCCTTGAGCGGCGGCTTCGCGGCGGCGCGGCCACGTTGCTTCGGCTGGGCGTAGATCGCCTCGGCCTCCTCGAGCGTGATCGTGAACAGCTGCGCCTCGTTCTCGAGCGAGCGCGAGTCGGTGCCCTTCTTCAGGTACGGCCCGTAGCGCCCGTTCTGCGCGGTGATCTCGACCTGCTTCGTCGTCTCCGTGCCGTCTTCGGCCGTCGCCTTCTCTTCGACGACGCCGACGACGCGCGGCAGCGATAGCAGCTTGAGGGCGGTGTCGAGCTCGATCGTCGCGAGATCCATGTCCTTGAACAGCGACGCCGTGCGCGGCTTCGGCTTCGCCGCCTTCTTCTTCGGCTTCTCACCGTCGGCAGGCGTCACCTCCGGCAGCACCTCGGTGACGTACGGGCCGTAGCGTCCCGACTTGGCGACGATCTCGTGGCCCGACTCGGGGTCGGTGCCGAGGACGCGGCCGTCGTCGTCGGAGGCGTCGAGCAGCTCGCGGATCTTCGCAGGCGTCATCTCGTCGGGCGCGATGTCGTCCGTGATCGACGCGCGCCGCGGCTTCTCGCCGACCTTCTCGGGGTCGAAGCCCTCCTTGACCTCACCCGTCGCCGGATCGATGCCGTTCGGCACCTCCTCCTCGACGTACGGCCCGTACCGCCCGACGCGCACGACGAGACCCTCGCCGATCGGAATGGTGGAGATCCCGCGTGCGTCGATGTCGCCGAGGTCGTCGACGAGTTGCTTGAGGCCCTCGGCCGACTCACCCTCGTCGCCGAAGTAGAAGCGCGTGAGCCAGGCCGCGCGCTCCTCGTCACCGGCGGCGATGCGGTCGAGCCCCTCCTCCATCGAGGCAGTGAAGTCGTAGTCGACGAGGCTGGGGAAGTGCGTCTCGAGCAGGTTCGTCACCGCGAACGCGAGCCATGTCGGGATGAGCGCGCTGCCGCGCGTTCGCACGTACCCGCGATCCTGGATCGTGCCGACCGTCGCGGCGTACGTCGACGGGCGGCCGATGCCGCGCTCCTCGAGTGCCTTCGTCAGCGTCGCCTCGGTGTAACGCGCGGGCGGCGACGTCTCGTGACCCAACGCCTCGGCGCGCAGCACGTCGAGGCCGACACCCTCGGACAGCTTGGGCAGGCGACGCTCGCCGTCATCGTTCGAGTAACGATCGGCGTCGCGACCCTCCTCGTAGGCGGCGAGAAAACCACGGAACGTGATGACGGTGCCGCTCGCCGAGTACTCGGCGCGCTTGGCGATACCCGAACTCTCGACCCCGACGGCGACCTTCACCGACGCCGTCGAACCCTTCGCGTCCGCCATCTGCGAGGCGACGGTGCGCTTCCAGATCAGCTCGTACAGCGCGAACTCGGTGCCGCGCAGCTCACCGGCGACCTGGGCGGGCGTGCGGAAGCGATCACCGGCCGGGCGGATCGCCTCGTGCGCCTCCTGCGCGTTCTTCGACTTGCCCGCGTAACGGCGGGGAGCGTCCGGCACGTATTCGGCACCGTACAGGTCGCGCGCCTGCTGACGCGCGGCGCTGATGGCCTGCTCGGACAGGGCGACCGAGTCGGTACGCATGTACGTGATGTAGCCGTTCTCGTACAGGCGCTGCGCGACGCGCATCGTGTCCTTCGAGCCCAGACGCAGCTTGCGGCTGGCCTCCTGCTGCAGCGTCGAGGTGATGAACGGCGCGCTCGGCTTGCGCGAGTACGGCTTCTCGCTGACGGCACTGACCTCGGCGTGGCCGGCTCGCGTCGCCTCAGCGATCTTCTCGGCCGCCGCACCGTCGAGGTGGCGCACGCCCGAGCTCTTGAGGCGCCCGTCGTCGCCGAAGTCGCGGCCGGAGGCGACCCGCTCGCCGTCGACGCCCGTCAGCTTGGCGGTGAACGCCTGGCTCGACTTCGCCTCGAACTCGCCCTCGACGTCCCAGTACGACGCGGCACGGAACGCCATGCGCTCCCGCTCACGCTCGACGACCATGCGCGTCGCGACCGACTGCACACGCCCTGCCGACAGGCCCGCACGCACCTTGCGCCACAGCACCGGCGACACCTCGTAGCCGTAGAGACGGTCGAGGATGCGGCGCGTCTCCTGCGCGTTGACCATCTGCATGTCGAGCTCGCGCGTGTCGTTGACGGCGCGCTGGATGGCCTCCTTCGTCACCTCGTGGAAGACCATGCGCTTGACCGGCACCTTCGGCTTCAGCGTCTCGAGCAGGTGCCACGCGATGGCCTCGCCCTCGCGGTCCTCATCGGTGGCGAGGTAGAGCTCGTCGGCGTCCTTCAGAGCGCGCTTGAGCTCGGCGACCTTCTTCTTCTTGTTCGCGTCGACGACGTAGTACGGCGCAAAACCGTTGTCGACGTCGACGGCGAACTTCCCGTACGGGCCCTTCTTCATGTCGGCCGGCATCTCGCTCGGCGTCGGCAGGTCACGGATGTGCCCGACGCTGGCATCGACGACGTAGTCGCTGCCCAGATAAGACGCGATCTTGTTGCCCTTCGAGGGCGATTCGACGATGACGAGTTTCTTGCCTGACGCCACTGGGGTGCTCCTTCGGTTCGCGCACGGGCCACGGATTCGTCGTCGCCTTCGCGTGCGGTCGTCTAGACCGTACCCGACGGGACCGACAGCCGGTCGTGGGGCAGCGGGAGCACCTCCGTCGCGACGCGGGAGGGGCACCGCGACTCAGACGTGACGGGTCCTGCCGCGTGACGCCCGCCCCTGCCCCGCACCCACAGCGCCGCCCGGCACCGACGCCCGAGGGCGGAGCGGAATGTCGAGGACGGCCGAGAGCGGTGTTCCGGCTACTCGAGGAACCCACTGGAATAAAGTTGATACGTCAACTAGTTTCGTCAGTATGAGCACCTCGACACAGGCCACCGACGGCCGACTCCCCGTCGCCTATCTCAGCCACGGCGCGCCGCCCCTCGCGGACGATGCGACCTGGACCGCCGAACTGGCCGCCTGGGGCAAGGAACTGCCCAAGCCGAAGCAGATCCTCATGGTCTCGGCGCACTGGGAGAACGCGCCCGTCACGGTGTCGTCGACGAGCGGCGCCGGGCTCACCTACGACTTCTGGGGATTCCCGCAGAAGTACTACGAGGTGACGTACGACGCGCCCGCCGCGCCCGAACTCGCCGAATCGGTGGCCCGCCTCGTCGGCACACCCGAGCGGCCCGTGCACCAGGACCCATCACGCGGTCTCGACCACGGCGCGTACGTCCCCCTCGTCGAGATGTTCCCCGACGCCGACGTGCCCGTCCTGCAGATGTCGATGCCGACGCTCGACCCCGTCGAGCTGTTCGAGCTGGGCCGCAAGCTCGCGCCGCTGCGCGACGAGGGGACGCTCATCATCGGTTCCGGGTTCACGACCCACAACCTGCGGTGGTTCCGTCCGAGCGGTGACGCTGACGACGCCCCGCCCGCGCCGTCATCGGAGTTCGACCACTGGGCCGCCGAGACGATGGCGAGCGGCGACCTCGACGCACTGTTCGACTTCATGACGAAGGCCCCCGCCGCCCATGAGGCGCACCCGCGCACCGAGCACTGGGCACCGCTCTACGTCGCGCTCGGCGCCGCCAACCCGGACGGCGCGGCGTCGGCGTCGGCGCAGACCACCGTCGACGGCTTCTGGTACGGCCTGAGCAAGCGCAGCTGGCAGCTGGCCTGACGCCCCGGCCGTACCTAACTGCGGGGTGCTCAGCGCTCGACGCGGGTGAGGAAACCGTTGGCGACGAGGCGCTTCAGCAGCGGCAGCGTGCCGCGGACGGCGTCGTCAGCGGGCACGTCGACGAGCGTCGCGATGGCCTCCAGCGCCGTGCGCGCCGTCATCGATCCGTCGCAGACCGACAGGAACGCGGCGAGCACGGTGTCGGCTTGGATCGACATGCCGAACCCGCCGCCCTGACGGATCATGATGACGCTCGGGTCGCTCGCTCCGGGCTTCGTGTGACGCTCCTCCGTGACGTCCGGCGCGGCCTGCCAGAACGAGTCAAGCACCGCGTCGTCTCCGACACGTGCCATCCACGCCCGCGCGGCGAGACCTGCGTCGATCGTCGGGCCCATGGCGGCGGCGACAGAGCCGCGCTCGTCGAGCAGATCGGTGAACCGGGGACGGGGTGCGGCCGGCCTCTGGAGTGTGACGATGCCGAAGCCGATGCGCTCGACGCCGCGCGCCGCGAAGTCGTCGAGCCAGGCCGAGTACATGGCGTCGTACTCGGGCGACCCGACGGGCGCGCCACCGTCACGCGCCCACAGTTCGGCGTATTCACACGGATCCTGCACCTCGCGCTGCACGACGAGCGCATCGAGGTCGACGCCGTCGAGCCATCGCTCCCAGACGTCTTCGAACGTCTCGCCGTCGCGCATCTCCCAGTTGCCGAGGAACTGTGCGACACCACCGGGTTCGAGGTGGGCGCCGACGTCGCGAACCAGGTTGCGCACGACGGCGTCACCCACCGCACCGCCGTCGCGGTACTCGTACTCGGGCATGCCGGGGCGACGCGGCGTGATGACGAACGGCGGGTTGCTCACGATGAGGTCGAATCGGCGGCCGTCGACCGGTTCGAGCATCGAACCGGCGAGCACCTCGACGTCGAGATCGTTGAGGGCGGCGTTGAAGCAGACGAAGGCGAGCGCGCGTGTCGCGAGGTCCGAGGCGACGATGTGCTCGACGTGGCCCGCGAGGTGCACGGCCTGAACACCGCAGCCGGTGCCGAGGTCGAGTGCGCTGCGGACGGTGCGTCGCGGGGTCCATCTTGCGAGGGTCGTCGACGCGCCACCGATGCCGAGCACATGATCGGGTTCGAGCACCTGGCCCGTCGCGATCTCCGAGAGATCCGATGCCAGCCACCATGACGACGTCTCGTCGCCGTACGGGCGCAGGTCGCACGTAGCGACGAGGACGCGGTCGTCCCCGTCGGCGCGCATCTGCTCGAGGGTGTCGTCGTCGGCGAGCAGCCCGAGCGCCGTGAGACCGTCGACCCCCGCGGCGGGGAAGGCCGCCTCGATCCGCGCCGGGCTCATGCGCCCACCGAGCGTGAACAGTGCCACCATCGTCGCGACAGGACTGTCGTCGTCGGCCAGGATGCGGCGAGCAGCCGTCGGCTGTTCGCGGTGCAGCGCGGCCGACGCACTCGGACCGAGGATGTCGGCGACCGCCTCGACGGTGTAGGGCGCCGCAACGAGGTCAGCGCGCAGAGCGGCGAGCTGATCGCGCGTGGAATCGTCGACGTGAGGGGCCGGGGAAGACATGACCCCAGTATGACGTTGACCTGGTGCACGCCGCCGACCCCATGAGGACCGACCCCATGAGGACCGGCGCGCGCCGGCGGAGCGTCAGGCGCCCGCCTTGACCGCCGCGACGGCGTCAGCGGCGGTGGAATCGATGGTGAAGATCTTCTCGAGGCCGGTGATCTGGAAATTGCGAAGCACCCGGGGATTGGTGATGACGACCCGCATGACCCCCTCGAGCATCCGCACGGCCTTGAGGCGGCCCACGAGCACACCGAGGCCGGTCGAGTCGAGGAAGCTGACCTCGCTCATGTCGACGACCATCGCCTTGTCACCAGCGGCGAGTACCTTCGAGATGGCGTCCCGCAGAACGGGGGCGGTGTACACGTCGACCTCCCCGGCGAAGGCGATGACGGCGATGCCCTCGTCCCGGCGAAGGTTCACTCTGAGTTCCACGCGGCCCGGGCTCCTGCTGCTCGACGGTTCATCCTGGCGCAGGCGAGGCCTGCTCTCTGGGGATTCAGTTTTGTCACAGGAAGCCGAAAAGTCAATGCAAGTTGATTTCACATTCATCTCCTTCGAGGTGAGATCCAGGGTGGAGGGTGCGCATGAGTTCTGCGGTCACGCGCACTGACGGTGCGGGCCCCGAGCAATGGCTCGACGCGCTGCGTGACGCCGGCACCGGTGGTGTCACCCACGTGCGCACGCGCCCTGCTCGTGAGGCCTCGCTCGCCGAGTGGCCCGACGCGGTGGCGCCTGCGGTTCGAGCTGCGTTTGAGGGCAAGGGAATCCACCATCTGTGGTCGCACCAACGAACCGCACTCGACGCCGTGTTCGAGCGCCGCCACGTCGTCGTCGCGACCGGAACCGCCTCGGGCAAGTCGCTCACCTACCAGGTGCCGATGCTGACGGCTGCCGTCGACGGCGCCGACTTCGCGCGCCGCCCCGGCGACCCGCCCGTCAGCGCGCTCGCGGCGATCCGCGGAGCCACGACGCTCTACCTCTCGCCCACGAAGGCGCTCGCCGCCGACCAACGCGCGCGCCTCGACGCCCTCGCCATCCCGGGTGCACGCATCGCGACGCTCGACGGTGACACTCCCCCGGACGAGCGACGCTGGATCCGCGACCACGCCGGCATCATCCTGACCAACCCGGATCTGCTCCACCACTCGATGCTGCCCGCTCACGAACGCTGGTCGATCTTCTGGCGCTCGCTGCGCCTCGTCGTCATCGACGAGTGCCATGTCTATCGCGGCGTGTTCGGCGCCCACACGGCCGGCGTCATCCGACGTCTGCGCCGTGTCGCCGCGCGCTACGGCAGCCACCCGACGTTCGTGCTCGCCTCCGCGACCTCCGGTGAACCCGCCGCACACGCCCGCGCTCTGACGGGCCTCGACGTCGACGCCGTCACCGACGACGGCTCGCCGAGCCCAGCCCTGACGTTCGCGCTGTGGGAGCCCGGCCCGCCCCCGGGCGCGGCAGAGGCCATGGGTGGGGCCGTGGCGGCAGCCACAGATGGGATGAGCGACGAGGATGGCGACGCCGCGCGGGATGGCGGCGCGGCCCAGGCTGCTCCTGGCGCTGCCCAGGATCGTGGCGCCGCCCAGGAAGGCGGCGTGGACGATGGCCCCACTGTCGAAGACCTCGGGCGTCGTAGTGCCGCCGCCGAAACGGCCGACTTGTTCGGCGAACTGGTCGGGCGCGGCGTGCAGACGCTCGCGTTCGCGCGCTCGCGTGTGGGTGTCGAGGTGATGGCCGACATGGCGCGAAACCGCCTGTGGAACCACGGGTTCGACCCCGACCTCGTCGCTGCCTATCGCGGGGGTTACCTGCCCGAGGAACGCCGCACCGTCGAACGCGGGCTGCGCGACGGCACCCTCGCCGGGGTGGCCGCCACGAGCGCGCTCGAGCTCGGCATCGACGTCAGCGGCCTCGACGCCGTCCTGCTCGCCGGGTGGCCGGGGACGGTCGCGTCGCTGCGTCAGCAGAGCGGGCGGGCGGGGCGCTCGGGGCGTGACGCGCTCGCCGTCTTCGTCGCCGCCGACGATCCGCTCGACACCTATCTCGTCCATCATCCCGATGTGTTCTTCGACCGCCCGGTCGAGGCGACCGTCGTCGATCCGAGCAACCCGTACGTGCTCGGGCCGCAGCTCGCGAGCGCCGCTGCCGAACTGCCCTTGACGGCCGCCGACGAGGCTCTCTTCGGCGCGGACATGTGGCCGCTCGTCGAGGCGCTCGTCGCCCAGCGCGTCCTGCGTCGGCGTCCGAGCGGCTGGTACTGGGCGCGCGACGACCGGCCCGGCGACCACGTCTCGTTGCGGGGCGACGGCGGCAGTGACGTGCGCATCGTCGAGTCGCGCACCGGGGCCGTGCTCGGCACGGTCGACGGGGAGCGCGCCCACTCGAGCGTCTTCCCGGGCGCGGTGTACGTCCATCAAGGGCGCACGTTCGTCGTGACGTCCCTTGACCTCGACGACGGCAGTGCGCACGTCGTGCGCGGCAACCCGGGGTGGTCGACGGCGGCTCGCTCCGTCAGCTCGTTCGACATCCTCGAGGAGGATCGGTCGCAGACATGGGGTACCGTCGGCGTCCACTACGGCACCATTCGGGTGCGCACGCAGGTGACGAGCTTTCTGCGACGACTGCCCTCGGGCGAGGTCATCGGTGAGCACCCGCTCGATCTGCCCGAGCGCACCCTCATGACGAAGGGTGTGTGGTGGACGGTTCCCGAGGAGCACCTGCTCGACGCCGGCGTGACACCAGAGAGCGCGCCCGGGGCTCTGCACGCGGCCGAGCATTGCTCGATCGGGCTGATCTCGCTCGTCGCGCAGGGAGACCGGTGGGACGTCGGTGGCGTCTCGACCGCGCTGCACCCCGACACGGACATGCCCACCGTCGTCGTCTACGACGCCCTGCCCGGCGGCTCGGGTTTTGCCGAGCGCGCCTACGAACGGGCGGCGACGTGGCTGCGCGCCACGCAGGACGCCATCGCCTCCTGTGGCTGCGAACACGGCTGCCCGGCCTGCATCCAGTCGCCCAAGTGCGGCAACGGCAACTCCCCGCTCGACAAGGCCGGCGCCCTCACGCTGCTCGAGTGCGTCCTCGCCGACGCGCCTGACGACGACTCGCGTCGCCTCGAGGGCGGCTAAGTCCGGTTGTCGACCCGTCGGGTGCGGCCCTGACACCGGCGACGGGGGTGCTGACGTCTGTCTGGCCGAGTGGTCTTCGGGCGCGCCGGCGCGGGCGGTCGCTGTCACCTCGTGCCCGAGGGCCGAGGCACGACTTGCCGTCACCTGCACCCCCGTCGACAACTCGGTGCAGGTCGTGAGCGTCGCATCGTTGAGGCGAGCACTGTGCCCGGCGGCCGCGCAGGCGTCCCCTGCCGGCAGGCGTGCTGCGCCGAGCACGACGGACGCACCCGCCAGCGCCGCGTGATCCGCCGCGAGCCTCACGCGCTCGGCGTCGACGGCGATGCGCGCATACGTCGCGACACCCGCGAACAGCGCGACGAGCATCCCGACGACGCCCACCATGACGACGCTCGCACCACCACGCTCGCTCGGAGTCCGAGGTGCGCGCGGATCAGGTGTCCGTGACCTTGCCGGTATCGACCTTGTCGGTGTCGGTGTCGGTGTTTGTGTTTGCGCGGACGACCGCGACCACGTCCGTGGATACGCGCGCGGCAGCCGGCGCCACAGATGGGATGGCTGCGACGAACGCGTCGACCCGTGCTGGGGTAGACGCGGCTGTCGGGATCGCCAGATCATGGGCCCTCTTCCTGAGCTGCCACCGCGCGGGCCGTGACATCGGGCAGCACCCAGCCGAGGGGCGACGGCGGGCGGGCGACGAGCGAGACCGTCACCCACCCGCCGTCGCGAGCGACGCTCAACGTCGCCGGCACGCCCGTCGCGGCGACGGCGCGACGTACGGCGTCGTCGCCATCACCCCTGGCTGCCGAACGGGCGGCGACGGAGGCGGCGTTCCACGTCCGATGATGGGTCAACAACAACTGCGTGAGGGCGACGACGAGCGAGACGACGACAACAACGGCGGGCAGCGCAACGGCGAATTCCGCTGTAGCCATGCCTGATTCGTCGACCAACCAACGACGGCGCAACCATGTGGGCAGATTGCATCCCATGGTCGCGGACGCAGGCTTCGTCGACGCCCGACCGGCCGCAGGCCGAGCCGTTCGAGTCGATGGAGCACTCGTCGCCGTGAGCGTCGCCCGCGACGAGGTCGCCCTCGCCACCCCCAGCGCCGTCGCCCGCGTGGTCATCGTCGCCCTCGCCGTCAGCGCGTCGACAGTGCCGAGGAGAAGATGCCCTCGAGCGCGGATCGGACGGTGTCGGACTTGACGATGGCGATGAGCACAGCGGCGAACGCGACGGCGGCGATGGTGCCGACGGCGTACTCCGCGGTCGACATGCCGTGCTCGGCGGCTTCGCTCGCGGCGCGCCAGCGGCGCAGCAGCTCGTCACGGGTACGGCGGGTGGTGGCGATCATGGTTGTCTCCTTGAAGGTGGTGCGGTTGTCGTCCGGAGTGGACGTCCCGGCGCCGGCGGCGACGGAGTGTGTGGGCACTCAGGCGGGCAGTTTCACGAGCCCGAGCACGAGCGGAACGATGGCGATGAGGATGAAGGCGGGCAGAAAGCACAAGCCGAGCGGCAGGACGATGCGCACGCCGGCCTTCGCGCCCGCTTGCGTGACACGTTCGGCCTCGGAGCGACGCAGGTCGTCGGCCGCCTGCCGCAGCAGCGAGCTCGGCGCCGCGCCGCAACGTCCGGCCAGTTCGAAGGCTGTCGCGACGGGACGCCAGACGGGCGGCGCGAGCGACCAAGCGCTACGTTCGTCCACGCCCCAGCGCAGCGCCGCCGCGACGCGGCTGACCGTACTGACGCCACCGGCCGCGTTCCCCGGCGAGCCTGCGCTGTTCGGCAGCTCGAGCCCGCCGGCATCCCGAAACGCCGTCTCCGTCGACGGCCCTCCCCGCTGCGCCGCTCCCACGGCCTCGAGCGCGACGACGGCGGGCGCCCCGCCTTCCAGTGCGAGGGCGAGCAGATCGATGGAGGAGGCGACCGCCAACGGATGATCCGCCGTGTCGCTCTCGTCGCTCGTGACGAGGACGGGCCGCTCGGCCCGCGTCGAACTCGGCCACAACGCCATCGCAGCGGCGCTCGCCGCCACCAGCACCCACACCGTCATGACGTCGCCGCCTCGGTCGGTGCCTTGAGCGCGGACGCCGTCATGCGACGCGACCACCGCGCCCCGACGAACATGAGCGCAATCCCGGGCCACAGCGTCACCAGCCCGGAGAAGCCGCTGTAGCAACCGAGCATGTCGACGCCCAGCAGCATCCCGAGGCCCACCCCGAGCACCGGCAGGCCCAGCAGCACCGACGTGCTCGCCTTCGCACCCGCCGTCGCACCGTCCACGCACGCACGATGCGAGCGCCGTGCTCGCACACTGCGGGCGGCACCCTCCATCGCGTCGGCGAGTGGGCATCCGTGCCGCGCCGACAGCTGCCAGGCCGCGGCGACCTCCTCGAACGCGGCGCTGCGCCACAAGCGTCCGAGGTCGCGCCAGACCTGCACGACATCACCGTCGCGCACCGCTTCGAGGCGCAGCCGCTGCCACCCGGCACTCGTCGCGCTCCCACCCGCCGAGGTGGCCCCCACACCATCGAGCGCCATGATGAGGGCCGGCGTGACGGCCGACCCGGCGCGCAGCACCGTGACGAGAGCGTCCACGACCTGCAGGCATTCGGCCTCGGGATCGCTGCTGCTCAGGCGCCGCACCCCTCGCACCGGCCGCCGGTCCTCCCGCGGAAGAGCCTGCACCCGAGCCGGCCAAGCGATGACGGCGACGGCGGCCGCGAGCGCCAAGGTCATGACGTTCATCGCACACCTGCCAGGTCGCACAGAGCGGGCCAGGCACCCGCGCGCACACCGCGCTGCCAGGCTGCCTCGACCCGCAAGCCGTGATGGTCGCCCCCCATCATCCCGACGCTCGCGACGCGGCGCATCCCGTCGACGCGTTCGACGTGGATGACGACGCTGATCGCCGGCCGCAGCTGTGTGCGCACTGCTTCGGGGCTCATGCCGGCCAGCGCGCCGAGCGCTTCGAAACGCGCGGGCACGTCGGCCGCCGCGTTGGCATGAACGGTGCCGCACCCACCCTCGTGGCCCGTGTTGAGCGCTGTCATGAGCTCACGCACCTCGGCGCCACGCACCTCGCCGACGACGATCCGATCGGGCCGCATGCGCAGGGATTGCCGCACGAGCGCGGCCAGCGGCACTTCGCCGACCCCCTCGACGTTCGGGGAGCGCGCCTCGAGTCGCACCACGTGCGGGTGTTCGACGGCGAGCTCCCGTACGTCCTCGACGACGAGAAGGCGTTCGTCGTGGGGCACGTGACGCAGCAGCGCCGCGAGCAGCGTGGTCTTGCCCGTTCCGGTGCCACCGCTGATGACGAAGGACACCTTGGCCCGCACGAGGGCGAGCAGCAGCGCGGCCACCTCGTCGTCCATCGCGCCGCGGGCGACGAGGTCGCCGAGACCGATTCGCAAGCCGCCCGGCACACGCAGGCTCAGGTGTGCGCCGTGGTCGACGAGCGGCGGCAGCACCGCATGCAGTCGCACCCCGCCGGGCAGGACGGCGTCGACGTAGGGGCTCGCGTCGTCGAGGCGCCGGCCCGCTGCGGCAGCGAGGCGCACGGCGAGTCGCCGCACGTCTTCCTCGCCGCCCAGGTCGAGCGCGATCCGTTCGACGCCGCATCCGCGATCGACCCAGACACCCCGGGTGCCGTTGACGAGCACGTCGCTCACCCCGGGGAGTTCGAGCGCTTCACGCAGCGGCCCGGCGCCGAGGACATCGGCGTCGAGGCGCGCCTCGAGTGCGACGCGCTGCTCCTGCCCGAACACCGGCGCGTCGAGCTTCACGAGCGATTCGAGCGAGCGCGCGCTCGGTGCACGCCCGGCGTGGATCTCCTTCCACATGCCTTCGGCTACGCCCATGACGGCTCCCGTTCGAGGCGCGCGACGAACATCGACACGTCGCGCACGAGGCGGGTCATCGTCGTCTCACGCTGCCCCGGCCATCGGCCCGCGAGCAGGTCGGCCGGGCAGTGGGCGCTCATGCGCCACCGCGTCGGGCCGGCCGCGACAAGCGGGGCACCGAGCGATTCGGCGAGCACGGAGCGCGTACGCACCGGCGTCTCGAGCGCGACGAGCGCGACCGGCGCGATGCTCGAGCCGCCCGGCTCGTCCAGCGCGAGCTCCGTGAGCGCTCGCACCGTGTGCTGCGCTGCAGCCGTCGACGCGAGCGTGCCGCGCACGAGCAGCACGATGACGTCGAACTCCCCCGGGCGTGGCAGCGGATGCGCGGCCAGGCAGTGCACGACGTCCCCCGCGACGTGGGCGAGCGCCTCGTGCGTCGCGCGCCTCGACTCCTCGTCGACGACGGCGGGAGAGGCGGTGTGGCTGAGCACCGCCACCCCGTCGCGCTGCGGCAGGGCGGCGAGCAGCCGCTCACCGTCGATGTGGGATCCCGCGCCACGCAGGGCCGGCCAGCGCGCACCGGGCGTCGTCTCGAGGTCGAGCAGCACGTCGAGCCCACCCGTTCCGGGTTGACCGTCGACGAGGGCCACCGGCGGTCTCGACGAGCCGCTGGCCGCCGCGACCTTCGCCAGATACCCCGCGAGCGCAGCCCCGAAGCACGCACCGTCGATGCTCGAATCGGGGCACATCACCGCGATGCGACGTCCACGCACGAGCGGGGCCTCGAGGGCCCCATCCCCGACGCCGACGATGCCACCGCCCGAACCGGCCAGATCATCGACGTCGTCGGCGAACACCTCGCCATCCGGCCAGGCATCACGCGCTCCGTCGCCTCGCGCCGACTCGGCGGACTGCTCTTCACTGCGGCTTCGATGCCGCCCGGGGAGTTCGAATCTCGCCCCCGCGTCGTCCCATGCGTTCATGGCTCCACCGTCACGGCCGGCACCAGCCCGGGCCAAGGTCGCGAGAGCCGAACCTGTGGATCAGCCTGCAGGCGAGGGCAAAAACCGGCCGTAGCCGTCACACCCTGTGGATGACGCACCCGCCCGTCGCGGCCTCAGCGCCTCCGTCGGGGCCCGCCGAATTCCAGCCCCCGCCGCACCCACCGGCCAGGAACAGCGACAGCCCCCGTCGGGGGGACGACGGGGGCTGTCTATGCGTGCATACCCTTGGGGGTGCGGCATGCACGCCAGCGCTCGACCCGAGGGGAGCGCACTGCTTCAATATGTCACGGTGGGCACGCTAATCCAAGCCGGAACCTGTTGATTTACTGAGACTTCACCCACATTACGCCAAGACTCCACCCTGAAGTGGGTGGCAATTGCTTACAATCCGCCGAGCCGCCCGGCGAGGACCGCGTCCGCGATGCGCATGCCTTCACGCGCGCCCCGCTCGTACGAGCCGACGCAGAACGTCAGCCACAGGCGAACCCCGTCCGCGGAGCCGGTCGCATACGCCGCGAGCGCCCCGACGTATCCCGCGCTCGCCTCGCGCAGGTGGCCGACCTCGGGCACGCAGACTCCCGTCGGGTCGAGCCCGGCGGCCTGCACGAGGGCCCGCTCGAAACCTCGCGCCACGATCGCGTTCCCGCGCACGAAGGGGCGCATCGTCGCGATCTCGGCATGAGCGAGGGCGGCGACCACCGCCACCGGTGCCTTGTCATGGCACGCGACGAGTTCGTAGAGCCCTCCGAGCCGCGCGGGAAGTTCCAGTGCCGGCACGGGCGCTCCGACCTCGACGAGTTCGGCGCACACCTCGTCATCGCGACGGGGGCGTCCTACGGCGTCGGGCGGCAGATCGACACCCGCCGAAGACCCCGCTACGGCGACGTGGAGGCGTGCGAGGGCCTGAGCCGGGGACGTCAGCACGAGGTCTCGGGCATGCTCCGTCTCGGCGGTGGCTTGCACCGCGCCGCGCAGCGCCCGCTCGAGCGGGTCGGGCTCCTCGGGCCACGACGTCAGCCCGACGACCAACTCACGCACGACGTCGACGGAGACCTCGGCGCCGTCCAGCGCGGCGCTGGCCCGCGCCCCGCGCACACGCGACTCGGCGGCGGCCTGCGGGATGCGCCGTCGCAACGCGTTGTGCCAGCGCAGTTCGGTGCAGGCTTCACGGGCACGATCGACGCTCTCGCCCACCTCGGGCAGGTCGGCAAGGGCACGCACGGCGTCGACGGTCGCAGTCATGGCGCAAGCGTACTCAGCGCCCCACGTTTGCTACCCGTCAGTATGCGAACCGCCCTCGACGCGCCACCCGGGCGATGCGATAGAAAAGGGTTGACGCCTGTGATCCACACCTCATCGCGCCGACGATCCGGGGCCTCCCCCGATCCGAGCGCGAGCAGGCCCGGCGCCCGCCCGCTCGGCGGCCGACGCCGGAGTGTCCGAGACTAAGCAAGGAGCGCCCGCCATGAGCGAAACCCCCGACCCCACGCCCGGCCCCTTCCACCCGAGCGAGGCCTTCACGGCCCAGGCCGTGGGCCAGGCGTCGCTGTACGAAGAGGCCGGCGCCGACCGCCTCGCGTTCTGGGCGAAGCAGGCCCGCGAGCGCCTCACCTGGAGCAAGGACTTCGACGAGGTCCTCGACTGGTCCGACGCGCCCGTCGCGAAATGGTTCGTCGGAGGTGAGCTCAACGTCGCCTACAACTGCGCCGACCGCCATGTCGAGGCGGGCAACGGCGAGCGCGTTGCCATCCACTTCGTCGGCGAGCCGGGCGACGAGCAGGCCATCACGTACGCCGACCTCACCGAGCGCGTGCAGCGCGCCGCCGGGGCTCTGCGCGCCGCCGGCGTCGAAGCGGGTGACCGCGTCGCGATCTACCTGCCGATGATCCCCGAGGCCGTCATCTCGATGCTCGCGTGCGCGCGCATCGGCGCCGTCCACTCCGTCGTCTTCGGCGGCTTCTCGGCGGACGCGCTGCGCACCCGCATCGCCGACGGTGAGGCGAAGGTCGTCATCACCGCTGACGGCGGCTATCGCCGCGGCAAGCCGAGCGCGCTCAAGCCGGCCGTCGACGAGGCCGTCAGCGGGGAGACGAGCGTGCAGCGCGTACTCGTCGTCAAGCGCACCGGCGAGGACGTCACGATGGGTGACAAGGACATGTGGTGGGACGAGGCGCTCGAGGCCGCCGAACCCGTCGTCGAGGTCGAGAACTTCGATGCGGAGCACCCGCTGTTCATCCTCTACACCTCGGGCACGACGGGGAAGCCGAAGGGCATCTTCCACACCTCGGGCGGCTACCTGACGCAGGCGGCGTACACGAACGCCGTCGTCCACGACGTCCACCCCGACACGGACGTCTACTGGTGCACCGCCGACGTCGGCTGGATCACCGGCCACAGCTACATCACATACGGCCCGCTCGCGAACGGCGCGACGCAGGTCATGTACGAGGGCACGCCCGACACCCCGCATCAGGGTCGCTGGTGGGAGATCATCGCCGACAAGAAGGTGTCGATCTTCTACACGGCGCCGACGGCGATCCGCACCTGCATGAAGTGGGGCGAGGAGATCCCGCAGGAGTACGACCTGTCGAGCATCCGGGTGCTCGGCTCGGTCGGCGAGCCGATCAACCCTGAGGCGTGGATGTGGTTCCGTGACGTCATCGGCGCGGGTGAGGCCCCGATCGTCGACACGTGGTGGCAGACGGAGACTGGCGCGATCATGATGTCGCCGCTGCCCGGCGTCACGGCGCTCGTGCCCGGTTCGGCGCAGGCACCCGTGCCCGGCATAACCGCCGACGTCGTCGACGAAGAGGGCAAGAGCGTGCCGAACGGCGAGAGCGGCTACCTCGTCATCCGCGACCCGTGGCCGTCGATGCTGCGCGGCATCTGGGGCGACCGTCAGCGCTACGAGGACACGTACTGGTCGCGCTTCCCCGACATGTACTTCGCCGGTGACGGCGCGAAGCGCGACGAGGACGGCAACATCTGGGTGCTCGGCCGCGTCGACGACGTCATGAACGTATCCGGTCACCGCCTGTCGACCTCCGAGATCGAGTCGGCGCTCGTCAGCCACGACACGGTCGCGGAGGCCGCCGTCGTCGGCGCCGCGGACGAGACGACCGGCCAGGCCGTCTGCGCGTTCGTCATCCTGCGCGAAGAATCGCGGGAGAACTACGCCGTAGACGCAGCCCGCGACGAGCTCGTCCAGGAGCTGCGCACGCACGTCGGTCGTCAGATCGGGCCGATCGCGAAGCCGCGACAGGTGCTCGTCGTCGACGAATTGCCGAAGACGCGTTCGGGCAAGATCATGCGACGCCTGCTCAAGGATGTCGCCGAGGGCCGTGAAGCCGGTGACGCCACGACGTTGGCCGACCCGAGCGTCATGGCTCAGATCCAGGCGGGGTTGAAGAAGTAGCTCTTCGCCTCCGGCTCACCGGCTCACCGGCTCACGATGACGGGTAACTCACAGGTAGGCGGGCACTTGCCTGCCGGCGTTGAGTTACCCGCCATCGCGTGGTGGGGCCAGTTGGACGGGGGCAGGGGCGTCCCGCGCACCGGACGTCGGATCGGACGTGGGGCGAACTCCCGTAGAATTCTCAGCAATTGGTGTGCCGGGAAGTCTGGTCGGCCGCCCGAGGAGTGCTCACGAGCCACCGGGTGCCCCTGCTCAGCGCTACCCCCGAGGAGCCGCCCATGCCCGGCAACAAGAACCCCCTCCCTCCGATGAGTGACGAGCCGCCGGAGTTCGAGGACTTCAAGACCTACGCGCACCAAGCCCCCGTCGCGACGGCAGGTCGCATGGCCAAGCGAATGTTCACCCGCGGCACGTGGCCCGAGGCGAGGCGCGTCAAGGAACTGCTCCAGACGGAGACCATCGGTGGGGTCCTGCTGCTCATGGCTGCCGTGGCTGCGCTGACGTGGGCGAACTCGCCGTGGAGCCACAGCTATGAGGTGCTGCGCGACGCGCACATCGGCCCGCACTTCCTCGGGCTCAACATGTCCGTCGCGCACTGGGCGGCCGACGGTCTGCTCGCACTGTTCTTCTTCGTCGTCGGCCTCGAGCTCAAGCACGAGTTCGTCGTCGGCGATCTCAAGAACCCCTCGGCTGCGGCGGTTCCCGTCATCGCGGCCGTGTGCGGCGTCGCCGTCCCCGCTCTCATCTACGCCGCCATCAATGCCGGTGGCGACGGCGCGCAGGGGTGGGCGATCCCGACGGCCACCGACATCGCGTTCGCGCTGGCGGTGCTCGCCGTCATCGGCTCGCACCTGCCGACGGCGTTGCGTTCGTTCCTGCTCACCCTCGCGGTCGTCGACGACCTCATCGCCATCACGATCATCGCGATCTTCTACAGCCACGGCTTCTCGCTGACGTGGCTCGTCGCGGCCATCGTGCCGATCGCGCTCTTCGGCGTCGCCGTTCAGCGGGGCCTCAAGAACCCCGTCGTCCTCGGAGTGCTCGCCATCGCCGCGTGGGTGTGCGTGCTCAACTCGGGCATCCACGCGACGATCGCCGGTGTCGTCCTCGGCCTGCTCGTGCCGGTCAAGGGCAAGCACGCGATCGCCGACCGCATGGAGCAGCGCCTGCACCCCTACTCCGCCGGTTTCGCGGTGCCCGTCTTCGCGTTCTTCTCGACGGGCGTCACCGTCGTCGGCACGAGCATCACCGACACGCTGACGGACGCCGTGACGATCGGCGTCATCGCCGGGCTCGTGCTCGGCAAGGCGGTCGGCATCTTCGGCAGCACGTTCCTCGTCAGCAAGTTCACACGCGCCGAACTCGACGACAACCTCACGTGGAGCGACGTCTTCGGCCTCAGCCTGCTCGGCGGCATCGGCTTCACCGTCAGCCTGCTCATCGGTGAACTCGCGTTCGGATCAGGCAGTTCCTCCGACGACCACGTCAAGATCGGCGTCCTGCTCGGCAGCCTGCTGTCGGCTGCGCTCGCCAGCATCGTGCTGGCACGACGCAACCGCGTCTACGCCCAGCTCGCCGAGGAGGAAGAGCGGGACGACAACCACGACGGCATCCCCGACGTCTACCAGCGCCCCAGCACTGCCTGACCCGCCCGCAGCCCACCG
>NZ_DCNR01000004.1:49340-53510 GCF_002322065.1 Dermacoccus sp. UBA1591
CGCCTCATCCTGTGGCCCGGTGGGCGCGAAACCCCACGAATCGGTAGTCTGTGGGGCAAGTACGAATTGTCTGACGCGCCAGGCCACCTCACTCGAGCTCGAGCGAGTGCCTGCTGACAGGAGAAAACCCCATGGCTCTCAACACCACGCGAGGCACCGAGCGCACGCTGGGTCAGCTCGTCTCGGACGCCACCACCGACCTGCAGAACATCGTCAAGGGTGAGATCGACCTCGCGAAGGTCGAGATCAAGGCGGATGCGCAGAAGGCCGGCAAGGGCGGCGGGATGCTCGCTGCGGCGGGCGTCCTTGCACTCTTCATGCTCGGCTTCCTGCTGACGTCCCTCGCCTACGGCCTGTCGAACATCTTCGGCTGGAACCCGTGGGCCGGATTCCTCATCGTCGCCGGCATCCTCGCCGTCGTCGCCGCGGTGCTCGCGCTCATCGGCATCAAGGCCCTCAAGAAGATCAAGGGCAAGCCCGAAAAGACGATCGAGAACGCGCAGGCGACGGTCGCGGCCATCAAGCCCGCCAAGTGATCCACCACGTCTGACGCTCTCGTCGGACGCTCGACGAAGGCGGCTCCCCATGCGGGGGGCCGCCTTCGTCATACCCGCACGATCTGGACGCCCCCAGGAACGCCACCGCTCCAGGCGACAGCCGACGTCAGCGCAGGAACCGCTGCGGCACCTGACGGCGATCGTCGGTGTTCCAGGCGCGGGTGAGCTCCGCAGCGGTGAGCACGGCGTCAAGCAGGAACGCTGTGAAACCCCACACGTACAGCCCGTCGACGGTGAACGCCGGCCCTGCGAAACCGCGCGGATGCGTCGCGGTGTGGCGATTGGCCGGATCGACGAGGTCGCTGACGCGCACCCGCGCGACGTGTGCCACCTCGATCGGGTCGAGCGCGGCGACCGGCGACGGCTGCTGCCACCACGCCAGCACCGGCGTGACGGCGAAGTTCGTCACCGTCAGCGCGACGGGTGCCAGCGCTCCGAGCACCTCGACGCCCGCCGGCGACAGACCGATCTCCTCGTGCGCCTCACGCAGCGCCGTGGCGACGGCGTCCGCGTCGTCGTGCTCGACTCCCCCGCCGGGAAACGAGACCTGCCCCGCATGCGTGCGCATCGCATCCGCGCGCTGGGTGAGGACGACATCGACGCCCCCGCCCTGCTCGTCGAGCGACTCGAGCCCCGCCATCGCGCCGTCCGTCGGCCCGAAGAGGATGAGGACGGCCGACTCACGGGCCCCGGGCTCGGGCGACGGCCAGGCACCGCGCAGCCGGTCCGACGAGCCGAGCTCGTGGACGCGATGCAACCAAGCCGGCGCCTCGGGCGCGTCCGTCATCACGCGAGCCCCGAGTGCCGCGGGACGGTCGGAGTGCCCCGATGCCCGGTCGAGAACGAGGCGTCGGGTTCGGCGCCGTCGACGAGGAGGCCGACGAGGGCCTCACCGCCCTTCGGCACGGCCAGTTCGTACTTGAGCAGCTTGCGGGCTGCATCGGCGTCGATCTCCCCCTCGCCGAACGACGGGCACCACTGCGCCACCGGGCAGACCCCACAAGCCGGGCGGCGGGCGTGGCAGATGCGCCGGCCGTGGAAGATGACGACGTGGCTGAGCATCGTCCAGTCCTTCTTCGGGAACAGCGCACCTACCTCGGCCTCGACCTTGACGGGGTCGTCGGACGTCGTCCACCCGAACCGGCGCGCGAGCCGCCCGAAGTGCGTGTCGACGGTGATGCCGGGCACGCCGAACGCATTGCCGAGCACGACGTTCGCCGTCTTGCGGCCGACACCGGGCAGGGTCACGAGGTCGTCGAGCCGGCCGGGCACCTCACCGTCGAAGCGCTCGACGATGTCCTGGCTCAGCTTGATGACGGCGCGCGTCTTGGCGCGATAGAACCCCGTCGGACGCAGGATCTCCTCCATCTCAGCCGGATCGGCGCTCGCGAGCGCCGCGGCATCGGGGTAGCGCGCGAACAGCACCGGCGTCACCTTGTTGACGCCGACGTCGGTGGTCTGCGCCGAGATGACGGTGGCGACGAGCAGTTCGAGCGGCGACTCGAAGTCGAGTTCCGCTCGTGCGTACGGGTACTGGGCGATCAGCGTGCGGTAGATGCGACGCGCCTGACGCACGAGCGCCGTGTGCGTCTCGGGGCGCGCGGCAGCACGGCGCGGCATCCTGCGCGCGGGCGACGTCGAGGGCCCTGACGAGGGGGCCGCCGGGCCTGCGTCGCCGGCCGGAGCGGACGGGGAAGAACTCATGCTCACACCCTAGAACGCAGCGCTGACAACCCCCTCCGACGGCCCGTGGGTGAGGGCCGTCACAACACGTCGCCCAGGAGTAAACAGCTGTGCTGTGTGGCCCGTCACGCGAAACGTGGCAGGATGGAGAGGTGGACATCGATGTTGTGCGTCAGGCCCCCCTCTTCGCTGCGCTGAGCGACGAGGATGCGCAGGCTCTTCTTCAGCGCATGTCGCGTGCGCGCATCGAACGTGGTGACGTGCTGTTCGAGGAGGGCGAGCCCGGCGACCGGCTCTACGTCATCACCTCCGGCAAGGTGAAGCTCGGCCGCCGCTCCCCCGACGGCCGGGAGAACCTGCTCGCCGTGCTCGGCCCCGGCGAGATGTTCGGTGAGCTCAGCCTCTTCGACCCGGGCGCCCGCACGACGACGGCGACCGCCGTCGCCGGCACCGACCTCGTCGGGCTCGGGCACGCCGAGCTCACCGAGTTCGTCTCGACGCGTCCCGAGGTCGCCGTCAAGCTGCTCGGTTCGATCGCGCGCCGCCTGCGCCGCACCAACGAGGCGCTCGGCGACCTCGTCTTCACCGACGTTCCCGGCCGCGTCGCCAAGGCGCTGCTCGACCTGGCGAGCCGCTTCGGCCGTCAGGTCGACGGTGGAGTCCTCGTCGCACACGACCTGACGCAGGAGGAGCTGGCGCAACTCGTCGGTGCCTCGCGCGAGACGGTCAACAAGGCCCTCGCCGACTTCGCCGGACGCGGCTGGCTCAAGCTCGAGGCACGCGCCGTCACGCTGCTCGACGTCGAGCGTCTGCAGCGACGCGCTCGCTGAGGCTCCCCCACGCGTCGAAGGCCGCCCCACCGAATCGGTGGGGCGGCCTTCGACGTCCGTCAGTGCTTGATTCAGACTTCGCCAATACGCGTCAGATGCGCCAACTGCGCCGCGACGACGGCTTCGACGGCGGGGCGCAGGGCCGCGTCGACGCCGCCGTACACACCGTCGATGACGGCGTCGACGCGCGCGGCGTCATCAGCGTCGGACGGTGCCTGGGCGAGCGCGGCCCGCACCCCGTCGAGCCGCTCGTTGCGGTGATGCCGGTATGCGTCGATGACGGCGAGGGCGTCGCCGCCGACGTCGCCGTGCCCGGGTGCCAGCACGGCGCCGGGGGTTGCCTCGAGGGCCGCTTCGAGCACGTCGAGCGTCACGAGGTAGTCGGTGAGGTCGCCGTCGGGGTGGGCGATGAACGAACTGCTGCCGCCGAGCAGCGTGTCGCCGCTGAACAGCACGACATCGCCGTCGCGTTCGAACACATACGCGACCGAATCCGCAGTATGACCGGGCGCGAGGACGACCTGGACGTTATCGAAGATCCGCCCGTCGACGAGCGTAATACCCTGTGCGCCGCCCCAGACGCGCGCGCGGACGCCTGCCTCGGACAGCAGCTCGACGAGCCTCGCCGCGCCGCCTTCGTGATCGTCGTGATGATGCGTGAGCAGGACGTCGACGTTACTCACGCCGCGCACCGCGTCGACGAGTGCACCGACGTGCCCGTGCTCGTCCGGCCCCGGGTCGATGACGAGCGCGCGCTCGCCGCCGTCGGCAACGCCGTCAGCTCGCGTGATGACATAGCTGTTCGTGCCACTCAGCGTCATTGCGCTCGGGTTGTCGCAGCGCACGTGAAGCACGCCAGGGGGCAGTGGATGCGTGGTCGCCTGGTCGGTCACGGAAGGTGCTCCCTCAGAGGTTGATACGGGCTCGCAGGTACGGGCCGTCGGGGCCCATGAGCGGTTCGGGACGGGTCGGTTCGAACGCTGCAGCTCGCGCCTGCGTCAGGGCCTCGGACGCGCTCACGGCGCGCGTCAGCCGCTCCAGACCGGTGCGGGTCGGCGGCAGGAGCCGGACGTGACCGGCCGCCATCTCGTCGAGCATCT
>NZ_DCNR01000105.1:0-3611 GCF_002322065.1 Dermacoccus sp. UBA1591
CCGCATGATCGCTGCCTCAGGCCTCGTCGTGCTCGGTGTTCTCGTGCTCGGTCTTCTCGTGCTCGGTGTTCTCGTGCTCGGTGTTCTCGCGCGCACCCTTGCCGCCGCCCGAGACCTCCAGGTCGACGTCAAGTTCGTCGAGCACCGGCGCGTCCTGATGGTCGTGCGCCTGCGGAGCTTCCATGTCGGCCTCGGAATGGGCGCCGCACCCGAAGTCGAGGGCGACGACCTTGCCGTCGGCGGGCGACCAATCATTGGCACAGACACCGAACTGCTGACGCAGCACACCCGCCATCGGCAGGAAGTAGCCACACGTCGCACACGGCGCGGGAGCCTTGCGGGCGATGTCGGACGACGGCCCGTTCTCTCCGTCGTACCAGCGCTGAGCCGCCTCGTCGCGCCCCTCTGCCGAGAGCACGCGCGCGCGGCCGAGGCCGAGCTCGAAGATGGCGACCTGGTCGACGTCCTCGTTGCCGGTTGCCTCGAACCCGCCTTCGAGGCGCGGGTCGTCCTCCTTGTACGGCAGCACGTCGCCGGCGCTCAGGTCCCCCGGGGCGAGCCGGTCAGCCCAGGGCACCCACTCGGGCGCGAGGATCGACGACGCCGTCGGCACGAGATTCGTCTCGCACACGGTGGCGACCTTCGCGCGGGGCGCGCGGGCCACGGAGACGGCCCACTGCCAGTCGGGGTAGCCCTTGGCCAGGCTCGCGAAGTAGTGCGTGCCGAGTCGCTCCGAGTTCATCTCGAAGCGCACGTGCTCACCGACCGTGTCGCGGTAGGCGATCTCGACGACGGCGGCGCGCGCCATGTCGCGTGCGGCGTCAGCGGCGAGTACGGCGTCGTTCTTCACCACCTTGACGCGGCGAGCCTTCGGTGACGACGCGGGCGCCGGCTCGACGGGTTCGCTCGCCGCGGAGGGCACGAAGGGGACGTCAGACATGATCAGACCTCGAGGTCGTCGGCCACGGCGCGCAGCACCGTCGCGATCTTGTTCGAATGGCTGCGGTCGGGGTAACGCCCCTTCTGCAACCCGGAGGACAGGTCGTCGAGCAGACGGATCACGTCTTCGACGATAACGCTCATCTGCTCAGCGGGCTTGCGCTTGCGCTCGGCGATCGACGGCGGCGCGTCGAGCAGCTGAACGTGCATCGCCTGCGCGCCCTTGCGCCCGTCGACGACGCTGTACTCGATGCGCATTCCGCCACGCAGCTGGCTCACCCCGGCAGGCAGCGCGCTCACGGGCACGAAGACGTCGACGCCGTCGTCCCCGGAGACGAAGCCGAAGCCCTTCTCGGCGCTGTAGAACTTGACCTTGCCGACCGGCACGTCGCACCTCTTTGCTCATGAGGCCGGCGGGCGACCTCGGGTGGGATGGCTCGCGCGTGCGGCACCCCGTCGAACAGTAACTTTTCGAGTTTACCGGCGCGTGTGCGGCGGGTCCGAATCGTCGGACTCGACGCGCGTCACGCTCGGCTCGGCCGCCTCGATGCCGGCGTCATCCGAGCCTGCATCGCGCTCTTGTTCGCCGTCCCTGCTGCCGGCGTTGTCCTCACGCAGTTGCTGCTGCATCTGCCGCAACATGTCGGCACGGACCGATCGCGACGCTTCATTGCCCGCCGCCGCCCGGCGCCCCGTCGGCGGCTGCGTGACGGTGCGCGAGCGCCACCAGAAGAACACCCCGCCGAGCAGCATCGCGAACCCGGCGAGCAGGACGACGAGACAGACCAGCGCCCACACCACCATGGCGGCATGGAGCAGCGCGCCGACATGCCCCCGGTCAGCGAGCTTGACGGCTACCGTCACCCACCCGCCGATGAGCAGTGGCGAGGCCACCCACAGCAGCGCAGCGCCGACGATCGCGAGCCGTTTGCCGCGCGCCAGCAGCGCGGTCGAGAAACTCTCCTCGTGCACGTCGTCCATGGCGCGAACGCTACCGCGCGCCGGCGACAACCCCGTCATTCCAGGCCTTCGGCGCCGCCCGTCAGGTGCCGAGTGCTGCCCGGACGCCGGCGCGTCGCCACGCCGTCACGGGGCCGAAAAACCCCGAGCCGACGGGGTTGTCGGGGCCGCCCACTACTGTCGGCGACATGACGAACCGCAGTCCGCGACGCCTCAGCACCGCGCAGGCACGCCGCATCGCGTTGGCCGCCCAGGGGTTCGCGAAGGCACGCCCCGAGAGCGTCACGACACGCCACCTGACGGCGACCGCCGCGTGCCTGCAGGTCGTGCAGATCGACAGCGTCAACGTCCTCACGCGCAGCCACTACCTTCCCTTCTTCAGCCGCCTCGGCCCGTATGCGCAGCGCGACCTGGACGCGCTTCGGGACCGCGCGCCACGTCGTCTCGTCGAGTATTGGGCGCACGAGGCCAGTCTCGTGACGCCGCAGGTGTGGCCGCTGCTGCGTCACCGCATGGCGCGCGCCCATGAGGACGCCTGGGGTGGCATGCGTCGCGTCGCAGCCGAGCACCCCGACCTCGTCGAACGCGTCCACGCCCACGTCACGACGCACCCGCCCGCCACAGCCCGCGAGATCGAGGTCGCGCTCGAACACGACGAGCAGCTGAACAACGACCACTGGGGCTGGAACTGGTCGCTCGTCAAGGCAGCCCTGGAGCACCTGTTCTGGGCCGGCCGCATCACCTCGGCCGGACGCACGCCGCAGTTCGAACGTCGCTACGCGAGCCTCGAGCGCGTCCTGCCGAACCAGATCGCCGACGCCGCGCTGGCCGAGGAGTTCTTCTCACCGACCCCCCTGATCGACGCCCCTGCGGGCAGCGACGTCGCCTACTTCGACGACGTCGTCGAACTCGTGCGACGCAGCGCGATGGCGCACGGGGTCGGCACCGAGCTGTGCCTACGGGATTACTTTCGACTCAAGGGCGCGCAGGTGCGCCCGGCGATCGAGCACCTGGTGACGGCGGGCGAACTCGAACCCGTCGACGTCGAATGCTTCGACAAACCCGCATGGCGCCACGTCGATGCAAAGATCCCTCGCCGCATCGAGACGGCCGCGCTGTTGTCGCCGTTCGACTCACTCATCTGGCAGCGCGAACGCACCGAGGCACTGTGGAACTTCCGCTACCGCCTCGAGATCTACACCCCCGCCGCGAAGCGTCAGTACGGCTACTACGTCCTGCCGTTCCTGTTCGGCGAGCGCCTCGTCGCGCGCGTCGACCTGAAGGCCGACCGCGCCGCCGGGGTGTTGCGCGCTCACGCGATCCACTGGGAGCCGGGCGCCCCCGCCGCACACCCAGGTGCCGCGGACGCCTTGAGCGACGAGCTCACGACGATGGCGACATGGTTGGGTCTCGAGGGTTGGCGCGCCGCATGAACGACGCACGCGCACCGGTGACGGGAGGGGTCCGCCCCACCCGTCACCGGTGCGCGTTTGACTCATGTCAGACGTGACGCTCCTGATGCGGCTCCGACGATGCCTTCGGCTGCTTCGCTTCCTTCGAGGCCAGCGCGTAGGTACGGGCATACGTGGTGCCGGCCGCGAGCAGGACGAGGCCTGCGACGACGCACGTCATGGCCCGCGTCATCGCGCCCATGTAGGCGAGATCGAACATGAGCAACTTGAGAAGGGCGCAGCCGAGCAGCGCGAGACCCC
>NZ_DCNR01000105.1:3865-8848 GCF_002322065.1 Dermacoccus sp. UBA1591
GCCGACGGTGATGACGAGGTGCACGAGGAAGAAGCCCGACGGCGTGCGACCCAGGCAGGTGATCAGCGACATCGCGAAGCCCAGCAGACCGATGAAGCCGGCACCGACGAGCGTCATCTGGACGTGCGGCGCGGGCATCGCCCGGCCCCGCACCGACCAGGTCGCGACGGCGGCCACCGTGAGCATGAGCAGCCCGCTCACCGCGACGGCTGCCGGCAGTTCAGCGGCACGCCCCCGGTAGAACAGGTCGATCGTGGGAGAGGCCACCTGCTGCGCGACGGCGGCGAGACCCAGCGCTCCGAGGGCCAGCTGACCGTCGATGCGCTGACGCGTCATGCCCTGCGCGGCGAACAGCACGAGCGCAGCGGCGAGGAACGGCAGGGCAAGCCACGGCCCGGTCGTCATGGCGAAGGCCAACGTCAGCGCGTTGATGACGGTGACGACGAGCGCGCCCAGGCGCAGCTCGCGCCCCGCGTGCCGCAGGGCCCACCACGTCAGTGCCGCGACGAGCGTCGCCCCGAGGGCCAACAGCGTCCACGTCGAACGGTCGGCACGGATCATGAAGACCCACATCGGCAGCCAGGCGCTGACGTAGGCGGCCGCACCCCAGCGCGCGTCGGGACGAACCGTCGCGGTGAGCAGCGTCGTCGTCACCGCGGTGAGGGCGATGAGGCCGATCATGACGGGCACCTGGACGCTGTGGTCGAGGTCGATCCAGAACGTCGCGGCGAGCACGACGGGGACGGTCCGCGCGAGGCCGAGCTCGTCCCAGCGACGCGTCAGCTCGGGTGCGACGCCGACGAGCTGGATGACGAACAGGAACGCGACGAGCGCGAGGCCGGGGCCCTGCGTCAAGAAGGGCGCGAACACGCAAACCGCGACCATGATCGCGATGGCGAGCCATTTCTCGTCCCAGCGCATCGCGAGCAGGAACGCGGCTGCCGCGACGACGAACGCCATCGCGAGGCCGACACTCAACGGCACCCACGCGTAGAGGCGGGTGACGGCGATGACGTCGAAGTACGCCGCGGACGCTGCCGTCGCGAGCAGCGCGATGGAGCCGATCTGGCCACCCGGTCGACGGCGCACCCACGACGCGGCCGCGGCGAGAGCCGCCGAACCCGCGGCGCCACCGACGACGCGGACCGGCGGCGTCAGGATGCCTTCACGCGCCGCCATGACGAGCAGGAGCACGACCCCGACGAGCGTGACGACGACGCCCGCGGCCGCCAGCAGCATCGCGACGATCTGCTGGTTGTCGAACCGTCGAGGCTTCAGTTCGGGAGGTGGCGGCGGGATGAACGCGAGCGAACCGGGAAATGCGGGTGCCGGTCCTGCACCAGAGCGCCCGTCACGGGGAGCCTGACCGGGAGCGGCACCGCTGTACTGGCCTTGCCGATGACCACTGTTCGGCGTCGCCCCCATGAATGGTGGCGGCGGCGTCGAGTGGCCGTCAGGAGCGTCGAAGGCAGGGCGTCCGGGGTACGACGGACCGTAGGGCGGCACCGGGCGGGACGGGTCGAAGGAGTTCGAGGGCTGGTTCTCATTCATGCCTTCGAGCCTCGTCGGCCGTCGGCTTCGGCGCCTGAGCAGGACTACTCAGACGACGTGAGTAATGGACGCGAGTGAGTGCTCAGGGCGCCCCTGCCCACGCAGGTGCGGCGAACGTCAGTCGAGGCCGTTCTCGAGAGCGAACCGCGTCAGTTCGACGCGGTTGGCAAGGTGCAGCTTGCGCAGCGTCGCGGCGACGTGGTTGTCGACGGTGCGGCTGCTGAGGCCGAGCCGCGAGGCGATCTGCTTCGACGCGAGCCCCTTCGCAACCATGCGCAGCACCTCGCTCTCGCGGGGCGTCAGGGCGCTCGCCGGGTCGTCCGTGGTGTCGACGCGGCCACGCAGGTGCGCGAGCACCAGCCCGGCGAGTTCGGGGGTGAACACCGCGTCTCCGCGCAGCGTCGCCTCGACCGCGTCGACGAGTTCGGCGGCGCTGGCACTCTTGAGCAGGTAGCCCGACGCGCCAACCTTTACGGCGTCGAGCACGTCGCTGCGCGCCGACGACGCCGACAGCACGAGCACCTTGACCTCGGCGAGCGTCAGCATGATGGCGGACGTCGCGTCGGCACCGTTGCCGTCGGGCAGATTCATGTCCATGAGGACCAGGTCGGGGCGCGTCGCGCGAGCGCGATCGACGGCCTCGCGCACGGACCCGGCGGTGGCGACGACGTCGTAGCCGCGCGCGACGAGGTCGCGTTCGACGGCGTCACGCCACATCGGATGATCGTCGACGATCATGACGCGGGCCTGGGGCTCACGGGACGAGTCATTCATGACGACATTGTCGCGGACGCCAAGATCGCGAGCCACCGTGGCGCTGCGGCGCTCCACTGCTGCGGCGGATGAGAACGCCCGTCGCGCGACACGATCATGATCGAGGCCGCTTGCCGCGCCTCAGCGCGGCACCGTGAACTCCCACTCGACGCCCTCGCCCGGCGCGGTGGTGAGATGCGCGCGTCCGCCGATCGCCTCGATGCGTCCGACGATCGATCCGCTGACGCCCAGTCGCCCTTCGGCGCGTGCCTGCGCCGGCCGTTCCGGCGACATGCCCACGCCGTCGTCACGGACGGTGACGACGACCTCATCGCCGAGATCCTCGAGCAGGACGTACGAGGTCGCGGGTGCGCCACCACGCCCGGCGTGCAAATCGGTGTTCGTCAGGGCTTGCCGCACCGCCGCGGTGATCTCGGCGACGACGTCGGGGCGCAGCGTCACCGCCTCGGCTCCGGCGCTGACGTGGCACCGACGGCTCTCGAGGGCGAGCAGCGCCTGGCGCAGATCCGTCGGGTCAGGCGCGTCAGACCGGCGGGCAGCACCCCGCGCCGGCGCGTCCACCGACGACGCCTCTATGCCGGCGTCGAGAGCTCCCCCACCCCGCGCCACCCCGTTCTGACCCGCATCACGCAGGCTGGAGGCGACTCCCCCGGCGAGACCATTAAGACGCACTGCCCCCGCGTTGCCCGCCCACGTGCCGTCGCGGCGCGCGCTGTCGTCGCCGTCCGCGATGAGGTGGCGTAGAGCCTGCTCCTGCTCGGCGGCGAGCTGCCCGACACGCGCGAACTCACCACCCGCGCGCTCCCCTTCGCGCGCGGTCAAGGCGAGCACCTGCAGCACTCCGTCGTGCACCTGCCGGGCGAGCCGTTCGCGCTCCGCGGCCCGGGCGCGCAGCTCGAGCGCCCTCGTCAACTGCTCGTGGGCGCGCTGCACACCGTGGCTCGCCACCCCCGCGGCGATGCCCGCACTGACGAGAATGGGCAGCGTCGGTGAACGTTCGAGCCACGACAGATCTCCGCCGACGTGCAGGCACGCGAGCCCCAGGACGACGGCGCTCGCGAAACCTGCGCCGACACCCCACATCATCCCGGCGGTGAGCACGGCGTTCGTCACCCACATCGTCGTCGGCAGGCTCTGGTTGTGATCCCACCAGCTCTCGGGTGCGACGATCCACGTCGAGTAGACGAGCGCGAGCGTGACGACCTGGTCGAGCCCGATGAGCACAGGCCGCCAGGTGCGGCGCGCGAACATCGTGTACGCCGCGATGCCGGACCAGATGCACTGCACCGCGATGAGGGCGCTTGCCAGGTGGGGGCGCGAATAGTGCGAGATCGCCATCGAATGGATGAAGAGGCTGTACGCGAGCGTCAGGACGCGAAACGCGCCCGAGGTTGCCCAGAGCGACCCCATCGCGTCGTCGGGCAGGCCCACGCCCCAGCCCGTCCATCGGGACGCGACGGACGACGCCCCGAACCGCACAGGCGATTCGGGGCGTCGACGCAGGTGGGCTCGGCTCACTTGCGCTGCTCGGGGTACGGCACCCCGTAACCCTCCTGGCCGGGCGCCTGGTACTGGCCACTCGCGGTGTTCTGCGTCGGGTACGGCATCTGCGACGGCGGCAGCTGCGGCTGCTCGTTGTACGGACGCTGCTGGCTCTGCGGCGCGTCGAACTGCACGTTCGGCGCCTGGTCGTTCGTCATGTTGACGCGCGGGGCACCCTTCGTCGCCTCGTCGGCCTCGTAGTACTCGGCCTTCGTCACGCCCGCGGGGCCGGCCATGAACTTCGTCGGGATCGAGTCGACCTTCGAGTTGAGCGAGCTGACGCACGCGTTGTAGTAGCGGCGCGCGTTGGAGATGCGGTCCTCGGTCGAGCTGAGCTCGCCCATGAGCTGCTGGTAGTTCTGGTTCGACTTGAGGTCGGGGTAGGCCTCGGAGACGGAGATGAGGCGACCCAGCGCCTGGCTCAGCTCACCCTCGGCCTCGGCGACCTGCGCCGGCGAACCGTTCGTGTTGACGGCCGCACCACGCGCGCGGATGACGGCGTCGAGCGTGCCCGCCTCGTGCTTCGCGTACGCCTTGACCGTCTCGACGAGGTTCGGGATGAGGTCGTGACGACGCGTCAGCTCGACGTCGATCTGGTGCCAGGCCTCTTGCACCGTGTTGCGCTGCTTGACGAGGCCGTTGTACATCATGACGGCTGCGACGACGAGCGCGACGATGATGACGAGAAGGATGATGACGAACGTCATGAGTGGCTCCTGCTTCGAGGGGTCATGTCTGCTTCGACCCTAGCCGACGGCAGCGACCACCGTCAGCGCTCGATGCGTGTCACGGCGCGATTCGCCCCCGGCGGGGCCGGCTGCGCCTGGGGACTGGAGGTCACTCCTCGTCGAAGCGGGTGAGGATCTGCTCGACGATCTGGGGGGATGCGCCCAGCGGCGCGGTGACGATTTCGGCGCCCGAACGCGTCAGCTTGTCATGGAAGTGCCCCTCGCCGAGCAGCAGCGCCGCGACGGCGACACGGACGTGAGGGTGGTCGCGGTTTGCGCTCACGGCGTCGGGCACGGACGGGGTGGCAGCCGAGCCGAAGGCCACGCCGATCGAGGTACCCCAGACGTCAGCGAGCAGACGTGCCTGGGCGCGGGCGTCGGCGGTGGC
>NZ_DCNR01000020.1:0-665 GCF_002322065.1 Dermacoccus sp. UBA1591
GCGGAGACGTCCGTCGCTGCTGAACCGGACGCTGCCGCAGAGAACGCCGAGGCGCCCGTCGCAACCGATCAGGACTGACGCGAGGGTCGTCTCAGACGTCGTCATCGAGGCACGAGCCAGCCATCAGAGCCTCGTCGAACGAGCACGATCCACTTGGGTCGTGCTCGTTCGTCGTCGCGGGTGTGCGCAGGTCGATAGGGTGGAACGAGTGGCTGCTCGGGCCGCGCTTCGGTGCGCACGAGGAGCCAGACGGCTCTGACGAGCACCCCGAAGGCGAAGGAAACGGTGATGAGCGGCCCGAAGTTCGACCCGACGGACCGGACGTCGTCCTCGAACGACACGTCATCAGGCGCGACGTCGCCCGCCGACGTCCTGCGGCTGCGTTCGCAGTTGACGACGGTGTCGTCGCAGAACGAGCGTCTCGTGCGCACGCTCAAGGATGCGCGCGACCAGATCGCGTCGATGAAGGGTGAGATCGAACGTCTCGCGCAGCCGCCGAACAACTACGCCACCGTCATCGCGGCGCATGACGACGGCAGCGCCGACATCTTCTACATGGGCCGAAAGATGCTCGTGTCGTTCTCGCCCGCGATCACGATCGAGGAGCTCGTGCCCGGCCAGGAGGTCATGGTCAACGAGGCCATGAACATCGTCAGGGTCGTCGG
>NZ_DCNR01000020.1:845-2057 GCF_002322065.1 Dermacoccus sp. UBA1591
GCGGACGTGACGGTGCGTCCCGGCGACACGCTGCTCATGGAGGCCAAGAGCGGTTTCGTGCTCGAACGGCTGACGCGCGCGGAGGTCTCCGACCTCGGGCTCGAGGAGGTGCCCGACATCGACTACTCCGACATCGGGGGCCTCGCCGGGCAGATCGAGACGATCCGCGACTCCGTCGAGTTGCCGTTCCTGCACGCCGATCTGTACGCCGAGCACCACCTGCGCCCACCGAAGGGCGTGCTGCTCTATGGCCCGCCTGGGTGCGGAAAGACGTTGGTGGCCAAGGCGGTTGCCGCGTCGCTCGCGAAGCAGGTCGCGGCGAAGCAGGGCAACTCGGACGCGACGAGCTACTTCCTCAACATCAAGGGCCCGGAGCTGCTCAACAAGTACGTCGGCGAGACGGAGCGTCACATCCGCGTGCTGTTCCAGCGCGCGCGTGAGGTCGCGAGTTCGGGCACGCCCGTCGTCGTGTTCTTCGACGAGATGGAGTCACTGTTCCGCATCCGTGGCGCCGGCGTCAGCTCGGACGTCGAGACGACGATCGTGCCGCAGCTGCTCGCCGAGATCGACGGCGTCGAGAGCCTCGAGAACGTCATCGTCATCGGCGCGAGCAACCGCGAGGACATGATCGACCCGGCCGTCCTGCGCCCGGGGCGCCTCGACGTCAAGATCCGCATCGAACGCCCCGACGAGGTCGCCGGGCGCGACATCTTCGGCAAGTATCTGACGCCGGCCCTGCCGTTCCACGCCGACGAGATCGCCGCGCACGACGGCGATCCGTCGAAGGTTGCGGCGTCGCTCATCGACATCGCTGCGGGGGAGTTGTATGCCCGCGACGACGCGCACGCCTACCTCGAGGCGACGTACGCGGACGGTTCGCGCGAGGTGCTGTACTTCGCCGACTTCGCGAGCGGCGCGATGATCCAGAACATCGTCGACCGCGCGAAGAAGGCCGCGATCAAGGCCCTCATCACCTCCGGCGAGCGCGGTATTCGCGCGGAGCACGTGCGTCAGGCGTGCCGTGACGAGTTCCGCGAGAACGAGGATCTGCCCGGCACGAGCAACCCCGACGACTGGGCCCGCGTGTCCGGCCGCCGCGGTGAGCGCATCGTCAACATCCGCACGCTCGCGGACAAGAACTGACTCACGCGTCGCCACGGGTCAGTCCCGCAGCACCTCGACGAGCCGCGCGACGCCGCGTTCCAGTTCGGC
>NZ_DCNR01000020.1:2276-6340 GCF_002322065.1 Dermacoccus sp. UBA1591
TCAAGCGCGACGACGTTCCAGCACGCGCGCGACGAGACGCCAGCCGAGCATGCACGCGCCGTTGAACGCCAGCGCGACGATGACGAACGCGACGGCCGTGCCGTGCCCGGAGACCTGACGCAGGATCATTCCGACGATGACCGTCGTCAGCCACACGATCACTCCCGACGTCAGCGAGCGCCCCGGCAATCGCTTCATGACGACGAGGACGATCCACCCGACGATCGCTCCCACGACGAACGGCCACGCCGTCGTCACGATGCCGGCGAGGGCGTCGGCCTCGCCGTGGTTGCGCCGTCCGACGGCGGCGAAGACGAGGACGACGAGCAGGTCGAGAAGCGGCGCGAGAGCAAGCATGACCCCACCGTATCCGCCGATCTTGCCCGGGTTTAGCAGCGCAGACGCCGCGGAACCCGGACAACATCGACTACATTTATTGTCAATTCAATAGTCGTCGCCCGAGGAGCTTCGTGCCCAGCCGTCACTCACCCGCCCACGCCGAGCCCTCGGCCCGCTCCGGTGCGGGCTCGTCGCGTCAGAGCCTGATCGCCGCCGTCCTGTGCATCGCCGGCACCGTCGTCGCGCTGCAGCAGACGCTCGTCATCCCGCTCATCCCCGAGTGGCCGACGCTGCTGCACACGAGCGCCGACAACACCTCATGGCTCGTCACCGCGACGCTGCTCGCGGGCGCCGTCGCGACGCCCATCCTGGCGCGCCTGGCGGACATGGTCGGCAAGAAGAAGATCATGCTCGTGTCGCTGGCTTTCGTCATCGTCGGCTCGGTCATCGGTGGTATCGGCTCGGGGCTCGGCGCGCTCGTCGTCGCGCGCACGTTCCAGGGCGTGGGCGCGTCGATGATCCCGATCGGCATCAGCATCCTGCGCGACGAGCTGCCACGCGAGAAGGTGGGCGGCGCCGTCGCGACGATGAGCGCGACCCTCGGCATCGGCTCCGCGATCGGGTTGCCGCTCGCCGGTTTCCTCGTCGAGCACTTCTCCTGGCACATGGTGTTCTGGGTGTCGGTCTTCTCCGCGAGCCTCATGTTCGCGGCCGTCGCGCTCGTCGTGCCCGAATCGAAGGTCACCTCGCGCGGACGCTTCGACCTCGTCGGCGCCGTGCTGCTGTCGGCGGCGCTGCTGTGCCTGCTCGTGCCCATCACCAAGGGCGGGCAGTGGGGTTGGGGGAGCGAGCGCGTCCTGCTCCTGTTCGCCGCGAGCATCGCGCTGTTCGCCGTCTGGGCGCCGTACGAACTGCGTCACAACTCGCCGATGGTCGATCTGCGCACCTCGGCGCGTCGCCCCGTGCTGCTGACGAACGCCGCGAGCCTGCTCGTCGGCTTCGCCATGTACGCCAACATGATGACGACGACCCAGCAGCTGCAGATGCCCGAGATCACCGGGTACGGCTTCGGCATGTCCGTCATCGCCGCCGGCGTCGCGATGCTGCCCGGCGGCCTCGCGATGGTCGTGCTGTCGCCCGCGAGCGCCGCCGTCACGAAGCGCTTCGGCGCCCGCACGACACTGCTAGCCGGCGCGCTCGGCCTTGCCGCGTCGTACACGCTGCGCGTCTTCCTCACCGGCGCGGTGTGGCAGGTCGTGCTCGGCGCCACGCTGTGCAGCGCCGCGACCGCGTTCGCGTACGCCGCGATGCCGACACTCATCATGCGGTCGGTGCCGCTGACGGAGACCGCGTCCGCGAACGGCCTCAACACGCTGCTGCGCTCGATCGGCACGTCGACGTCGTCCGCCGCCGTCGCGGCGATTCTGACGAACATGGCGATGCACGTCGACGGGCACGACCTGCCGAAGCTCGCCGCGTTCAAGGCCGTCTTCGTCATGGCCGCCATCGCGGCGCTCGCCTCCGCCATCGTCGCTGCGTTCGTGCCGACGGCGCAGCCCGCGTCCGCAAGCGCGCCGAGCGCCACCCCCGCGACGCATCCCGCCCCGGCGAGCGCCGACAAGGACGGCGTGCGTGGTGGCGACAGCCGCGAGATCGTCGCGACCGGAACGCTCGTCGGCCTCGACGGCCACCCCGTACGCCGCGGCGTCGTGACGGCGCTCGCCAGCGACGGCGCGCACCTCGACTGGGGGCGCGTCGACGACGACGGGTGCTACCGCCTCGCCCTGCCCGGCGCGGGACGCTACGTACTCGTCGCCTCCGCCGAGGGCTGGGCCACACGCTCGCGGATCGTCGAGGTCACGGGCCCCGGTCTGCCGCAGTTGAGCCTCGTCGACCCGCTGCAGCTCACGGGCGTCGTGCGGCGCAGCGACGGTTCGCCGGCCGCGCAGGTGCCGGTGACGCTCATCAAGCACTCGGGCGAGTACCACGCGGACACGCTCACCGACGGCGAGGGCCGCTACGTCATGCCGCTGCCGCCGGGCGGGCGCTACGTCGTCGCCGCTCTCGATGCCGAGCACGACGCGACAGCCGCGGCGAGCGTCACCGTGCTCACCGAACCGGTGAGCGCCGACATCACCCTCTGACCCGCCGATGTCGCCCGCGATTTCGGGCGCGGGCACTAGGAATCCCGGGCAACATCACTAGGGTGGCGCCATGACGGTTCAGCGCATCATGGGCATCGAGACCGAGTACGGCGTGCTGCGCCCCGGCGATCAACGGACGACGCCGATGGTGCTGTCGGGCCTCGTCGTGCGCGCCTACGCGAACGACGTTGGCCTCAACGCGGCGCAGAGTCGGTGGGACTACAGCGACGAGTCGCCGTTGCGCGATCAGCGCGGCTACGACATCGCTCGCGAGGTCGCGCACGAGAGCCAGCTGACCGACGACATCGACCCGAGCTTCGCCAACGTCGTGCTCAAGAACGGCGCGCGCCTGTACGTCGACCACGCCCACCCCGAGTACAGCTCGCCGGAAGTGACGACGCCCCGCGACGCCGTCGCGTACGACCGCGCGGGCGAGGTCATCATGCGGCGCACGGCGGCGTTGCTCGCCGACGACGAGGACGGCCCGACGCAGCTGTACAAGAACAACACCGACGGTCAGGGCGCCTCGTACGGCACGCACGAGAACTACCTGCTGCGCCGCGACGTGCCGTGGGCGCGCGTCGTCGCGGGCATGACGCCGTTCTTCGTCGCGCGTCAGGTCGTCACCGGCAGCGGCCGCGTCGGCATCGGCACCGAGAGCGAGCGGGCCGGTTTCCAGCTCACTCAGCGCGCCGACTTCTTCGAGGCCGAGGTCGGTCTCGAGACGACGTTGAAGCGTCCCATCATCAACACGCGCGACGAGCCGCACGCCGACCACCGCAAGTATCGCCGCCTGCACGTCATCGTCGGCGACGCCAACCACGCCGACGTCGCGAACCTGCTCAAGATGGGCATGACGAGCCTCGTGCTCGGCGCTCTCGAGGACGAGGCCCTGCCGCGGATCGTCCTCGCGCGACCGGTCACGTCGATGCGCGCCGTCAGTCACGACCTGACGCTCGCCGAGCCGCTGGACCTCGTCGACGGCCGCGCGATGAGCGCGCTCGACATCCTCGAGGCGTACCGCGATGCCACGCACACGTGGTGGCAGCGGCGCGGCGACGACCCGGTCGAGGAGCAGACGCGCGAGGTCTTCGAGCACTGGGGGCGCGTCCTCGACGGGCTGCGTCGCGACCCCATGAGCCTCGCGGCCGACCTCGACTGGGTGGCGAAGAAGAGCGTCATGGAGGCGTTCATGACACGCCATGATGTCGGGTGGGACGACCCGCGTCTGCGCGCGCTCGACATCCAGTGGTCCGACGTGCGCGCCGACAAGGGCCTGTTCCACACGTTCGAACGCGCCGGTCGCTTCACCCGCGTCGTCAGTGACGAGGACGTCGCGCGCGCCGTCGTCGAGCCCCCGCGCGACACGCGAGCATGGCTGCGCGGCAAGAGCATCGAGGCGTTCGGCAGCGACGTCGCCTCCGCGTCGTGGGACGGGATGGTCTACCGCACCACGCAGCCGTCGAGCTACACGCGCATCCGCCTGCCCGAGCCACTCGCCGGCAGCGCCGAGCAGACCCGCGGTTGGTTCGACGCCGACGTCGCGCACCTCATCGCTCAGGTCGGGCCCGACCTCGTCGT
>NZ_DCNR01000020.1:6562-17640 GCF_002322065.1 Dermacoccus sp. UBA1591
TGCACGGGGTTTGTGCCGCTCATTCCTCCTGCAGATGCGCATTACTCGTGCAACGAGCGCTCCGGCGTTCGGGCGGCGATAGGGTGGCGAACAGCAACCAGCGACGTCATTTCGAGGAGCAACGATGAGCGGTCAGCAATTCAAGAACGCCGGCGGCAAAAGCGACGACGAGTTCGAGGCAGGCGCAGACGCCGGCCAGGTGCAGGCGGCGTCGTCGACGAGCGACATCGACTCGATGCTCGACGAGATCGACGGCGTGCTCGAGACCAATGCGAGCGAGTTCGTCTCCGGGTTCGTGCAGAAGGGCGGCGAGTGACGCCATGGGCTACGCGCCCGACGCAGGGTTGACGCGATAACGCAATAACGCGACACCACCGCGAGCGGCCCTGACACCGCGTCCAGTCACGACCTCAGCAGCCAGTCAGACGATCAGGAGCAGCCATGGAACGCCGCATCTACGGCATCGAGACGGAGTTCGGCGTCACCGCGACGACGAACGGTCAGCGTCGCCTGACGCCTGACGAGGTGAGCCGCGCGTTGTTCCGCAAGGTCGTCGCGTGGGGGCGTTCGAGCAACGTCTTCCTCGACAACGGCTCGCGCCTCTACCTCGACGTCGGCGCGCACCCCGAGTACGCGACGGCCGAGTGCGATTCGCTGCTTGATCTCGTCGCCCAGGATCGCGCCGGCGAGCGCATCCTCGACGACATGACGAGCGACGCCCAGGCGCGCCTGGCGGAGGACGGCGTCGACGGCACGATCTACGTATTCAAGAACAACACCGACTCGGCGGGCAACTCCTACGGCTGCCACGAGAACTTCCTGCTCGATCGCGGCGCCGACATGAACCGCATCGCGGAGATCTTCGTCGCGTTCCTCGTCTCCCGCCAGCTCGTCGCGGGCGCCGGCAAGCTGCTCGTGCGCGACGGGCGCACCGTGTTCAACCTGACGCAGCGCGCCGAGCACATCTGGGACGGCTACTCGAGCGCGACGACGCGCTCACGCCCCATCATCAACAGCCGCGACGAACCGCACGCCGACTCGGCGCGCTACCGTCGCCTGCACGTCATCGTCGGCGACTCGACGATGAGCGAGGCGACGACGCTGCTCAAGGTCGGCTCCGCCCACCTCGTGCTGCGCATGATCGAGGCGGGGGAGAGCTTCCCGCGCCTGCACCTCGCCAACCAGATCCAGGCGATCCGCGACGTCTCCGCCGACCCCACCGGCCAGTGCGTCATCGAGCTGCAGGGCGGCACGAGCATGACGGCCCTCGCGATGCAGCACATGTTCCTCGAGCGCGCGACGGCGTTCGTCGAGCGCGAGGGCGACCCCGACCCGGCGATCGCGGACGTCCTCGACCTGTGGGGGCGCACCCTCGAGGCGGTCGAATCGCAGAACTTCACCGGCATCGAGACCGAGATCGAATGGGTCATCAAGCGCAAGCTGCTCACCGACTACGCGGCGCGTCAGGGCCTCGAGTTGGACGACCCGAAGCTCGCCCAACTCGACCTCACGTTCCACGACATCCGCGCCGGACGCGGCGTGTTCGGCCTGCTCGAGAAGGCTGGACGCGTGCGACGCATCGTCGACGACGCCCGCGTCACCGAGGCCATGACGACGCCGCCACAGACAACACGCGCGAAGCTGCGCGGCGATTTCGTCAGGGCCGCGCGTGAGGCGGGGCGTGACTTCACCGTCGACTGGGTGCACCTCAAGCTCAACGACCAAGCCGGCCGCACGCTCATGTGCAAGGATCCGTTCCTCGCCACCGATGCCCGCGTCGATCGTCTCGTCGAGAGCCTGACGACGCCCGTCTGAGACGCCTGCGGGCTCGGACGCACAGGCCCTTGCCAGGCAAAGCACACCCCACGCGGGTTATCGTGGCGGACGACCTGTCACCCATCGCGCGAGGATCCTCTGCTGTGACTTCCCCCAAGCGTCTGCTTGCCCTGGCCGCTCTGCCCATCGTCTTCCTGGCCGGATGCGGCAACGACGACTCGAAGGCCTCCAAGAGCTCGAGCGGCTCCTCCGGCGCCAGCGCGTCGTCGAACGCATCGTCACCGTCGTCGTCGAGCGGGCTGTCCGCACCCGCGACGAAGGGCAACCTCGACGACGTCAAGGTCGACACGAAGGACGCTGCGAAGCCCACCGTCTCGATCCCGAAGGACAAGCTGCCGTTCGGCACGAGCAGCACGAAGCCGAAGATCCTGACGCAGGGTTCCGGCAAGACGGTCGGCGACAACGACATCGTCAAGGCCAACTTCGTCATGGTGAACGGCACGACCGGCAAGACGATCGGTTCGACGTTCGGTGAGACCGTGCCCAGCTTCAACATGAGCGACAACAACAACCTGCCGGGCATCATCAGCACCCTGAAGGGCCAGAAGGCCGGGACGAAGCTCGTCGTCTCCCTGCCGCCGAAGGACAGCTTCGGTGCCGCGGGCAACGAGAAGATCGGTGTCGGCGCGAACGACAACCTCGTGCTCTACATGGAGATCAAGGCCACCGACACGCCGCTCAAGGAGGCCCAGGGCACGACCAAGGACGCGCCCGCCGACATGCCGAAGGTCAGCGTCCCCGCCGGCCAGGGCAAGCAGGCGAGCATCACCGTCGCCAAGGGCGCGAAGGCCCCGACGAGCCTCAAGACGGCCACCCTCATCGAGGGCAACGGCAAGAAGGTCGCCTCCGGCGACTCGGTCGCCGTCAGCTACACCGGCCAGATCTGGGGCACGTCGACGATCTTCGACGCCACCGCGAAGCACAACGACGGTGGCAAGCCGTCGGTGTTCGTCATCGGCAAGGGCCAGGTCATCACCGGCTGGGACAAGGCGCTCGTCGGCCAGAAGGTCGGCAGCCGCGTGCTCGTCGTGGTGCCGCCGTCCGAGGGCTATGGCAAGGACGGCAACCAGCAGGCGGGCATCAAGGGCACCGACACCCTCGTGTTCGTCGTCGACATCCTCGCCGCCAACTGACACGCTGAGCCTGTCAGCGACACTTTCTCGAAGGAGCAACCATGGGTTTCGACCCCAAGACGACCAAGCCCGAGATCGACTTCCCCGGTGACACCCCGCCGGCGGAACTCGTCGTCGAGGACATCACCGTTGGTGACGGCGCCACCGTCGAGGCCGGCGACATCATCAAGGCGCACTACGTCGGCGTCTCCTGGTCGACCGGCGAGGAGTTCGACGCCTCGTGGAACCGCGGCGAGCCGCTGGAGTTCACCGCCGGCGTCGGCCAGGTCATCCAGGGCTGGGATGAGGGCCTGCTCGGCATGAAGGTCGGCGGCCGCCGCAAGATCATCATCCCGCCGGCGCTCGGCTACGGCGAGCGCGGCGCGGGTGCCTCGATCGGCCCGAACGAGACGCTGATCTTCGTCGTCGACCTCGTTTCGACGAACAAGCCCGGCGCTGGACGCTCCTTCGGCCTGCGCTGAGGTAGCCTTCGCCGCTCTGGTCGTCCCGCGAGTGGGTTCGGCCTGAGCAACAAGACGGGGTGAGTGCCATCGGTACTCACCCCGTTCTGCGTGCCCGTGGCCATCACGCGGGGCCGAGTGCCGCCAATCGCACACCTGTGCGAATGAGAGGGTAGGCTCTGCAGCAGGACCACGGCGTCAGACCCGACAGCGACGAAGGAGCGAGCGTGGCAGCACGACCCACCCCGGAGGCGAAGACCGAGCGCCTGCTCAACCTCGTCATCGCGCTGCTCTACACGCGCAGGCCGCTGACGAAGGACGCCATCCGTCAGGCCGTGCGCCCGTACACCGAGGCACCGAACGACGAAGCCTTCGACCGGATGTTCGAGCGGGACAAGGACGAGTTGCGTGAGCTCGGCATCCCGCTGCGCGCCGAACCCATCGACATCCTGTTCGAGGACGAGATCGGCTACCGCATCGACAAGCGTGAGTACGAGCTGCCCGACCTGCACTTCGACGCCGACGAACTCGCTGTCCTCGGCCTCGCCTCGCGTGCGTGGCAGCAGGCCAGCCTCGCCGGCCCTGCGGCGGCGGCGATGCGCAAGCTCGAGGCGCTCGACATCAGCCCCGACGTCGAATCGGTCGTCGGCCTCGAACCTCGTATCCGCACCAGCGAACCCGCCTTCGACGCCGTCAAGGACGCGGTGATGACGCGGCGCGCCATCACGTTCACCTACCGCGCGGCCGGGCGGGAGAGCGCTGTGCGTCACGTTCAGCCGTGGACGGTGACGAACCGCCGGGGTCATTGGTACGTCGCCGGGTTCGACACCGACCGTGACGCGCCGCGCGTCTTCCGTCTCTCGCGAATCGAGGGCCCGGTGCGACTCGTCGGCAAGCCGGGCGCCTACGAGGTGCCGGACGATCACGACACGAGCGCCCTCATCGAACGTACCGAACGCACCCCCGACTGGGCGCCTGCCGTCCTGCGGGTGCGCGCGGGGCGAGGACACTCGCTCGTGCGGCGCGCCCGCACCGTCGGCGTCATCGACGAGACGTGGCAGCTCATCGACATCGAGTACGCCGACCCCGGCGTGCTCGCCGACGAAGTCGTCTCCTTCGGCGCCGACGTGCTCGTGGAGAAGCCCGACGAGCTGCGCGAACGTGTCATGGCGCGCCTGCGGGGCGCCTATGAAGCCCAGACGGCGGAGACTGCACCATGAACGCCCGCACTGACAAGGCCGCCCGCTCTGGGGCGATCGACTCTGGGTCCGCCGACACGGGGTCCATCAGCTCGGGGTCGATCAACTCGGGGCCGATCAACTCCGAAGCGGCGACGACGCGCCTGTCACGGCTGCTCACGATGGTGCCGTGGCTGATGAACCGTCAGGGCATCGACATCGAGGAGGCGGCCCGCACCCTCGGCGTCAGCCGCGCGCAGATCGAGGCCGACCTCGAGCTGCTCTTCGTCTGCGGCACACCCGGCCACATGCCCGACGACCTCATCGAGGCCGAGTGGGAGCAGGGGCGTGTCTACATCCGCAACGCCGACGCCATCGCCAAACCGCTGCGCTTCACCCGCGACGAGGCGCTCGCCCTCACCGTCGGGCTGCGCACGCTGCTCGACGTGCCCGGGCTGCAGGAGCGCGACGCCGTCGATCGCGCCCTCGCCAAGCTGAGCGAGGCGACGGGGGAGAGCGGCGCCGCACGCGTCCACGTCAGCCTCGAACGCGATGGTGAGCAGGTGCTCAGCACGCTGCAGGACGCGGTGCGCCGCGCACATCGGGTGCACCTGCGCTACCTTGCGCCGGCCCGGGACGAGGTGACGGAGCGTGACGTCGACCCGCTGCGCCTGTTCACCTCCGACGGCCACTGGTACCTCGAAGGGTGGTGCCGTCGCGCCGAGGGCATGCGCACGTTCCGTCTCGACCGCATCGAGAGCGTCGAGCTCCTCGATGTCCGGGCCGAGATCCCGCAGGACGCGCAGCGCACCGACCTCTCGCGCGGCTTCTTCGCCCCCAGCCCCGACGCGCCGCAGGTGCGTCTGCGGGTGCAGCGGGCCGCGTTCTGGATCATCGACTACTACCCGTGCTTCGACGTCGAACGATCCGACGACGGCGAGCACGCAGACGTCTCGCTCGTCCTCGGCGACGGGCGCTGGTTGCGCCGGTTGCTGCTGCAGCTCGGCCGGGACGCCCAGGTGCTCGCGCCTGCCGCGGTGCGGGCGCAGGTCGCCGACGAGGCCCGCCGCGCCCTCGACGCCTACGCCGAGATGCTCGGGGGCACCGTGCCGTGACGTGGTGGATGTGGCTGCTGTTCTGGGCGATCTTCTGGGTCACGGCCGTCGCCTACCTCGCCTGGCGATGCTGGCGCGTGTGGCCGCACGCGCGCGACTTCGCCCGCACGACGTCCGAGGCGTGGTCGCGTCTCGACGAGGCGCGCAACCTCGCCGAGCAGCGATCCGCCGCCGAGAACAGTGCGGCGCTCGTCACGCAGGGCGTCGACGATCTCGCGTGGAACAAGCCGGCCTCGCACTGGCGAGGCGAGCGTCAGCGGGCCCGCGAACGGCAGCGCGACCTGCGCTTGGACTCCCAGGCCGAGGTGTGGTCGTCTTGGCGCGATCCACTAGAGTGAACGACGACCATGCGGCTGCCGCCGCGCCGGAAACTCCCGGGACTCAAGGACTGGCCATGAAAAACCTGCTCGAACACCCCGCGTCACTGCTCATCCTGGTGCTCGTCATCGTCGTGCTCCTGGGCTGGAAGAAGCTGCCCGACATGGCGCGCAGCCTCGGGCGCAGCTCGCGCATCCTCAAGAGCGAGATCGACGAGATGAAGACGGAGAGCAACCGGTCGAAGGCCTCCGGCGCCACCGTCGAGGGTGAGACGGCGAACCCGGTGCACGACGCCAACGGCAACCCGGTCCACTCCGGTGACCCCGTGACGCGCACCGACGCGCACCGCAACGACGTCTGATCGGATCCCGTTCGCTCGTGGCAATCTTCGGACGACGCAAGGACAACCCCGAAGCGCGGATGTCCATCGGCGACCATCTGCGCGAATTCCGCAACCGCGCGATCGTCGCCGGCGTCGCGATCCTGCTGTGCTGCATCATCGGCTGGCACTACTACCAGAACATCTACGACTTCATCGAGCAGCCGTTCCGCGACTACCAGCACGCCCACCCCGAGGCGCACGTCGAGGTCGCGTTCAACGCCGTCACGGCGCCGTTCAACCTCAAGTTGAAGGTCGTGGCGTGGGCCGGCCTCATCCTCGCGGCGCCCGTGTGGCTGTGGCAGATCTGGGCCTTCCTCGTGCCCGGCCTGACGCCGCGGGAAAAGCGCGTCGGCCGCATCTTCGTCGCCTCAGCGATCGTGCTGTTCGCCTGCGGCGTCTACATGGGGTCGCTGACCTTCGGCAACGCCGTCGAGATGTTCATCAGTGCGACGCCGCGCGGCGCGGCCAACTTCGCCGACGGCGGGATGTACTTCTCGTTCGTCACCCGCTTCATCCTGTCGTTCGGGCTGACGTTCATGCTGCCGATCCTGCTGCTGGCACTCAACGCGGTCGGCGTGCTCAAGGGCCGGATCATGCTCAAGGGGTGGCGCTTCGCCGTCATCATCGCAGTGGCCTTCGCGGCCATCATGACGCCGACGCCGGACGTCTACACGATGTTCCTCATGGCAGTGCCGCTCATCGTGCTGTTCTTCGGCAGCGCGGGGCTAGCCCTCGCACTCGACGCGTGGCGTGCACGCAAGGAGAAGCGTGAGCGTCCGGCCTGGATGGACGTCAGCGACGACCAGGCCTCGGCCCTGTGAGGCCCAGGCTGCAGGCACGACACACATGACGCCCGACGGCGGGCTCCCGAGCGGGAGCCCGCCGTTGTCATAGCCTGGGGGCATGTCGTCGCCCGCCGAGAAGTTCGCCCAGGCCGCTCGTCGGCGAAAGTTCGACTCGAGTCACCTCGGCCACTTCGTCGAGACGTTGCCGTACCCGCTCGACGACTTCCAGTCGGAGGCGGCGCGGACCGTGCAGGACGGACGCAGCGTCCTCGTCGCAGCGCCGACGGGTGCGGGCAAGTCCGTCGTCGGCGAGTTCGCCTGCTATCTCGCGGTGCACACCGGGCGCAAGGCGTTCTACACGACGCCGATCAAGGCGCTGTCGAACCAGAAGTACGCCGACCTCGTCGAGATGCTCGGAACGGAGAACGTCGGGCTGCTGACCGGTGACACCTCGCACAACAGTGAGGCGCCGGTCGTCGTCATGACGACCGAGGTGCTGCGCAACATGCTCTACGCGGGCAGTTCGACGCTGGGCGGCCTCGGCTTCGTCGTCATGGACGAGGTCCATTACCTCGCCGACCGCTTCCGCGGCGCCGTCTGGGAAGAGGTGATGATCCACCTGCCCGAGTCGGTGCAGGTCATCGCGCTGTCGGCGACGGTGAGCAACGCCGAGGAGTTCGGCGACTGGATGCAGCAGGTGCGCGGCGACACCGACGTCGTCATCACCGAGCACCGCCCGGTGCCGCTGTACCAGCACATGATGGTCGGCGCGCGCCTGTACGACCTGCTGGGCGAGGACGAACGCGGCGATCGCGTCGTCAACCCCGACCTGCTCTCGCGCATCGCGAGCCTGACGGCGCCCGCGCGCGGCGGTCACCGCTTCGACGTCGGCGCCCCGTCCGGTCGACGTGGGCGCGGCCGCCGTCCCGTGCCGCGTCAGCCGCAGGGGGAGACGTTCCGCCCGGCGCCGCGCGCCGAGGTCATCGCCGCACTCGATCGCGCGGGGCTGCTGCCGGCCATCACGTTCATCTTCAGCCGCGCCGGGTGCGAGGGCGCCGTCGCGCAGCTGCTCGGGTACGGCATGCAGTTGGTCACCGACGATGAGAGCGCCACGATCCGCGCCTACGTCGCCGAGCGCGTCGCGCACATCCCCGTCGAGGATCTTGCCGTCATCGGTTACCACGACTTCGTCGAGGGCCTCGCGCGCGGCTTCGCCGCGCACCACGCGGGGATGCTGCCGACGTTCCGCGAGATCGTCGAGGAACTGTTCGTCACCGGTCAGATCAAGGCCGTATTCGCGACGGAGACGCTCGCTCTCGGCATCAACATGCCGGCGCGCAGCGTCGTGCTCGAACGGCTCGTCAAGTACAACGGTGAAGCTCACGTCGACGTCACGCCCGCGGAGTTCACCCAGCTGACGGGCCGCGCGGGCCGGCGCGGCATCGACGTCGAGGGCCACGCGATCGTCCTGTACAACCGCGGCGTCGAACCGGAGGCGGTCGCAGGCCTCGCATCGCGCCGCACCTACCCGCTGCGCTCGAGCTTCCGCCCGACGTTCAACATGGCCGTCAACCTCGTCCACACCGTCGGACGGGAGCGGGCGCGCGAGGTGCTCGAGTCGTCGTTCGCGCAGTTCCAGGCCGACCGCAGCGTCGTCGGGTTGTCGCGTCAGATCGCCAAGAACAATGAGGGCCTCGAGGGCTACGCCGAGGCGATGCAGTGCCACCTCGGCGATTTCGCGGAGTACGCGGGCATCCGCCGTCGCATCAGCGACCTCGAGAAGAACGCGCAGAAGCGACGCGCCGCCGCCCTGCGCGCCGCCGCGGACCGCTCGCTCGCCGACCTCAGCCCCGGCGACGTCGTGCGCGTGCCGTCCGGGCGACGTGAGGGGCTCGCCATCGTGGTGCGCACCAACCGCGGCGGCAAGCGCGAGGGCCCGAGCCCGTCCGTCGTCACCGAGGACGCACAGCTGCGCCAGATCCGTTCCAGCGACATCCACGCGCCGCTCGAGGTGCTGACGCACCTCGCCATCCCGAAGACATTCACCGCACGCTCGTCGAAGTCGCGCCGCGACCTCGCGGCGACGCTGCGCGCCAAGGTGCCGCACGATCCGCCGAAGCCGTTGCGACGCACCGAGATCGAACCGGACAAGGCCGTCACCGCGGAGATCGAGGAGTTGCGACGCCGGCTCGCCGCCCATCCGTGCCACGCGTGCGAGTACCGCGAGGAGCACGCGCGCTGGGCGCAACGCTGGTGGACGCTGCGCCGCGAGACCGACGCGCTCGTCACGAAGGTCGAGAACCGGACGAACACCGTCGCGAAGCAGTTCGACCGCATCTGCGACCTGCTGCTCGAGTTCGACTACCTCGCGGCCGATCCGTCGGCTGCCGGTGGAGTGAAGCTGACCGACGACGGCGCGATGCTCATGCGCCTGTACTCGGACAAGGATCTGCTCACCGCCGAGTGCCTGCGCTCGGGTGCGTGGAAGGGCCTTGACGCACCGTCGCTCGCGGCGGCCGTCTCGGCGCTCGTCCACGAGTCGCGGCGTGACGTGGTCGGTGAGACCCCGCGCATGCCGAACCGTGATGTCGCCGACGCGCTGGAGCGCACGCACGAGCTGTGGTCGGTCATCGACGACGCGCTCGTCATGCACCGACTGCCCGAGATGGCGGCACCCGACGCGGGCCTGGCCTGGGCCGCGCACCGCTGGGCGAGCGGCCAGGGCCTCGAGACGGTGCTACGCGACGAGGACCTCACCGCCGGCGACTTCGTACGACGCTGCCGTCAGCTCGTCGACGTGCTCGACCAGATCGCCGCCGCCACCGATGACGACGGCATCCGCAGGGCAGCGCGCAAGGCGATCAAGGGCGTGCAGCGCGGCGTCGTCGCGGCTGACCGGATCGACTGAACGTCAGCGGGCGAGGGCTGCGGAAAGGCGTTCAGCGGAGCCGCCCATGTCCCAGCGCGCTGCGAAGTCAGCGAATCCGGCGCCGTCGGCGACGCCCTGCGGGCGCGTCGTGACGAGGTCGTGGGGCACACGGACGTCGAGAGCGACGTCGACGACGCGCGGTGCGACGTCGAGGTAATCGGAGGCTGCCTCGAGACGCGTGCGGCGTGCGCCCTTGATCCGCGGGTCGCCGGAGGCGATGGCGTCGCGGATGGCCGCGAGGGAGCCGAACTCGGCGATGAGGGCCGCCGCCGTCTTCTCACCGATGCCGGCGACACCGGGCAGCCCGTCACTCGTGTCGCCGCGCATGACGGCCATGTCGGCGTAGGCGCGGCCCGTCGCGACGCCGTACCTCGCCATGAGGAAGCTCTCGTCGACGAGGTCGGGGGCCCGCACGCCACCCTTGGCCGTGTAGATGACGCGCACGCCCATCGCGTCGTCGACGAGTTGGAACAGGTCACGGTCACCGGTGACGACGTCGACGGGGCCGGCGTCGCGGAATCGGTGCGTCAGGGTGCCGATGACGTCGTCGGCCTCGTACCCGTCGACGCCGAGGCGGGTGATGCCTGCGAGTTCGAGCAGTTCGCGGATGAGCGGCACCTGCGGGGTGAGGTTCTCGGGGCTCTCCTCGGCGACGTCGGAGCCCTCTTGCACGCGGTGCGCCTTGTAGCTCGGGATCGCCTCGACGCGGAACGCGGGGCGCCAATCGTTGTCCCAGCAGGCGACGATGTCGGTCGGTTCGTACGTCGTGAGCAGCGTCGCGATCATGTCGGCGAAGCCGCGCAGCGCGTTGTTGGGCGTGCCGTCGGCGGCGGTGCGCTCGGGCACGCCGTAGAAAGCGCGGAAGTAGAGGCTGGCAGAGTCGAGCAGCATGAGTCGGCGCGGCGTCATGGGCGCCATCCTGTCACGGTGCGGCGTCGAGCGTCAGTGCTCGTCAGCGCGCG
>NZ_DCNR01000020.1:17778-47749 GCF_002322065.1 Dermacoccus sp. UBA1591
GTCGAAGCCGCGACGGCCGCCGGAGACGCAGACCCGCGGATGTTCGTGCGCCTGCGCGTCGATGACGACGTCGAGGCGTGAGCGCGTTCCGAGTGGGCTGACGCCGCCGAGGACGTAGCCGGTGAGGCGCCGGACGTCGGCCTCCGCGGCCAGCACAGCTTTCTTCGCGCCGCACGCGGCGGCGACCGCCTTGAGGTCCGCCATCGTCGAGACGGGGACGCAGGCCATCGCGAAGCGGCCGGTGTCGAGCTTCACGACGAGCGTCTTGTAGACCGACGCAGGGTCGAGCCCCAGCGCGGATGCCGCCTCGGCGCCGTAGCTCGTGACGTCGGGATCGTGGGCGTAGGGGAGCGCCTCGTAGGCGATACCGAGCCGGTCGAGGGCGCGGGTCGCGGGCGTGGCGGGTGGTGTGTTCATCGTGCGAGACATCGCGTTCATCCTGCTACCTCATGCGCGACGGATTCAAGGTGCGTGACACGCCTGCGCACACAAGGCATGACGCACCTCGGCCACTGTTCGGCGCCCCGTCGGCCGGGCGCCAGTGCGCTCACCTGCGTTGCTCCTGGGCTGTGGGGCGGCTATGTTGGCTCGAACGCGCCCGTAGCGCGCGTCATTGCGGACGGGCCTCACGCCTAGTAGAAAACTTCGCGGTTCACCCCGCGATGGCCCCAACGGCGTGAGCCCGTCCGCCGCCTCTCGCCTGAGAGGCCTACACTTGGCCGGTGCCCACGAAAGCTCTCCTTCGCGCATTCGGCGCCATCGGCGCCGGGTTGCTCCTGTGGCTCGCGTTTCCCGACCACGGTCTGTGGTGGACGCCGCCAATAGCCGTCGCCCTCATCACGCTGTGCCTCTGGCGCGTGCGGGCGCGCACCGGCGCGCTGCTCGGTTTCGTCTTCGGCATGGCGTTCTTCCTGCCGACGCTGTCGTGGTCGGGCGTCTACGTCGGCGCGTTCCCGTGGACAGCGCTCGCCGTCCTCGAATCGCTCTACATGGCCGCGCTCGGCGCAGCGGTTGCGCTCGTGCAACGTCGCCGCATCGCGCCGTTCGTCGTCGCCTGCCTGTGGGTGATGCAGGAATGGCTGCGCTCGACGACGCCGTTCGGCGGATTCCCCTGGGCACGCCTGTCGTTCTCCCAGGCCGACGCACCGTGGGCACCGCTCATCGCGTGGGTCAGCGCACCCGGCCTGACGTTCGTGCTCGCGCTCGCCGGCGCGGCGCTCGCATCGTGCGTGGCCCTGGCCGCGCCGCGGCTCTTCACGGCGGAGCGGCGGGGGAGTGCGGGCCGAACGTCTGCTTCGGATTCGGCTTCGGTTTCGGACGACGCCCACACCTCAGCGAACGCCACGGGCTCCGGGGCCACGCCTGTTGGTGACGCACGGCCCGACGGCGCGCGCGGCATCACGGCTCGTCTCCCGATCGCCGTGCCCGCTGCGGCCGCGTCGACGGCCGTCCTCGCACTGATCGTCGGCTCACTCATCACGCCCGGCACGAGCGGGCGGATGCTGCGCGTCGTCGGCGTGCAGGGCAACGTGCCCACCGAGGGGCTCGAGTTCAACGCGCAGCGCCGCGCCGTGCTCGACAACCACGTCCACGCGACGCTCGACCTCGCCAAGCAGATCGATGCCGGAGCGACGCCGCGCCCCGATGTCGTCGTCTGGCCCGAGAACGCCTCCGACATCGACCCCAAGCGCAACCCCGACGCGGGCGCCGAGATCGCCTCAGCCCTCGCCGCCGTCAACACGCCGCTCATCGTCGGTGCGGTGCTGAACGAACCACGCCCCGAGGTGTCCAACGCGTCGATGCTCTACCTGCCCGGCAAGGGCCTGAGCGACACCTACGTCAAGCAGCACCCGGTGCCGTTCGGCGAATACATCCCGTACCGCTCGTTCTTCCGCACGTTTTCCTCGCAGGTCGATCTCGTCAAGGCCGACTTCGCCTCCGGGCGCAAGGTCGGGTTGTTCACGCTGCCGAACGCGAAGGGTGACGTGAAGCTCGCCCCGATCATCTGCTTCGAGGTCGCCTACGACGATCTGCTGCGCAAACCGGCGAACCAGGGCGCACAGATCTTCGCCGTCCAGACGAACAACGCGACGTTCGGCCACACCGCCGAGTCGACGCAGCAACTCGCGATCTCGCGCCTACGCGCGCTCGAATACGGCCGCTCGATCATCCACGTCTCGACGGTCGGCGTCAGCGCCCTCATCACCCCCGACGGGCAGCTGCACGAGCGCAGCGAACTGTTCACGCAGAAGGTGCTGACCGGGCAGCTGCCCCTGCGTTCGGACGCGACGCCCGCCCAGCGGCTCGGACGCTGGCCCGAGATCGCCGCCTCCGTCGTCAGCGTCGTCGCGCTCGCGTTCGCGCTGCGTCATGCCCGCCTGCCGCGCCGTCGCCGCAAGAACGGTCGCGGCGACGCCTGAGCCCGCTTTCGCTGGTGCCCACCGGGGTTCCACGACCGGCGATCGCTTCACGATTCGTCGACGAATCGGAACTCTTCGAGCGTGCCCGCGCGTTGAACCAGATGTGAACACCACGACTCGACCTCGCCGCCGCGGCTTCGCGCGCTGGCTCATGCTGGCGTTGCTCGTCGTCCCCGTCGTCGAGGTCTTCATCATCCTCAAGGTCGGGCAGCAGATCGGTGGCCTCAGCACCTTCCTGCTGCTCCTGTTCTGGTCGGCGCTCGGCGCGTGGATCGTCAAGCGCGAGTTCTCGCGCGCGTTCGGCTCCCTCCGTCAGGCGTTCGGCTCTGGTCGTATGCCTGCGCGCGAGCTTTCCGACGCGGCGCTCGTCCTCATCGGCGGCACGCTGCTGCTCGCCCCGGGCTTCCTCACGGACGCACTCGGCCTGTTCGTCCTGCTGCCCCTCACGCGCCCGCTGACGCGCCGACTGCTCGAAGGTGCCGTCGCACACAAGCTGTTCGGTGCATCTCCCCTTGGTGCGGCCGCCTTTGGTGCCGCGAACGCGGCGCCCGGCCGAGTGCGCTTCACCCGCGTGCGCGCCGCCGATGCGGGCGGCTCTTCGGCGGCCGGTCCGTTACCCGCGCCCGGGCCATACCCCACCGCCGACGCGTTCGCCACGCAGGCCGGGCGAGACGCTGCCTGGAACTCTCCACGACGGGGTGCGTCCGACGTCGTCGAGGGCGAGATCATCGACTGAGTTCGTGAGACGGCTCGGCCGCAGTGCCCTCCGCCGTCACAGGCTGATACCCAAGGCCCTGAACAAGACAGGCGAGCACACACGAAGGCCGCCCCCGAACCGGGGGCGGCCTTGTTCGTCACGACGTGAGCGTCACTTGGACGCGGCAGCACGCTTTCGCTTCGGCTTTTCGCCGCGCGACTCGCGCAGCAGCGTGAGGCGCTCGTCGAGCAGCTCCTCGAGCTCTTCGACGGAACGGCGCTCGAGCAGCATGTCCCAGTGGGTACGCGCCGGCTTCGTGGGCTTGCGGTCGGGCTCGGGGCCGTCGACGAGCAGCGCCTCGAGGCCGCAACGGCACTCCCACAGCGCGGGCACGTCGGCCTCGACGGAGAACGGCAGCTCGATGACGTGGCCCTGAGCGCACTTGTAGCTGACCATCTGTCGCTCGCTGAACGCGATGCCCTCGTCGGTCTCGAGCGAGAGCGTGCTGAGGTTGGTGCCTCGCAGTGAACGTTCTGCCATGGTGTCTCCCTACGTCACACGGGGTTCGTGTTGGTTCGTGATGCGCTGAGCCTGCAGCCCGCGCGATCCTGACGGAACAACGCCGGCCGGGGGCCGTTTGTTCCGCACGCACGCCGACGCGCTGACACACCAGTCTACGGCGCGGACGGGACGCGTCACGAATCGCGTTCGGGGGAGCGGCCGGCGCGCATCCTGCCGCCGGTCTCGAGCCCGGGGCGTCAGCCGGCGGCGCGTGCCCGGGCGCTGCCTCGCTCGACGTCGACGCGGCGCAGCAGCACCGCGCCGAGCGCGAAGAAGACGACGAGCGCGACGATCGACAGGCGGTAGGAGCCAGTCAGCTGGTGCACGAGACCGAACGTGAGGGTGCCGAACCAGCTCGTCCCTCGCTCCATCGCCTGATAGAGGCTGAAGTACTCCGACTCCCGGCCCGTCGGCACGAGCCGCGAGTACAACGACCGGCTGAGTGCCTGCGACCCGCCGAGCACGATGCCGATGCCGACGCCCAGCACGAGCCACAACCCGAACTGCCCCGACGGCAGGAAGAACGCTGCGAACACGACGAGCGTCCACAAGCCGAGGGAGAGCAACACGGCCCGCTTGGCGCCCATCGTCCGAGCGAGCCGACCGAACAGCAGCGCGCCGAGGAAGGCGACGAACTGCACGAGCAGGATCGTCACGATGAGCTGGCTGTCGCCGAAGCCCAGCTCCTCCTTGCCGTACAGGCTCGCCGAGACGATGACCGTCTGGATGCCGTCGTTGAAGAACAGGTACGCAAGCAGGAACGTCATCGTGTCGGGGAAGTGCCGCAACTCCGCGAACGTCGAGCGAAGCTGACGGACGCTGCCGCTCACCGCCGCCGTCAGCGAGCCGGTCACGGCCGGGCCGACGCGACGCACGTCCCGTAGGCCGAGGACCGGGATGATCGTGAACATGCCCCACCACACGCCGGCACTCAGCAGATTGACGCGCACGGCCTCGCCCGTCGACAGCCCCAACGAGTCGTGCATCGTCATGATGACGAGGTTGACGGTCAGCAGCAGCCCGCCGCCCAGATAGCCGAGCGCCCACCCCCGTGAACTGACGCGGTCACGCTCGTCGTCGCTCGAGATCTGAACGAGCAGCCCGTCGTAGACGACGAGGGAGGCACCCAGACACTGGTTCGCGAGGATGAGCACGACAACACCCAGCTGCCAGTTGCTGCCTGCGACGAAGAACATCGAACTCGCTGCGAGGGCACCGACGAACGCAAACACGCCCAGCAGGTGCGCCGGGCGCGAGATGCGGTCGGCGATCGCGCCGACGAAGATGAGCAGGATCGCGCTGATGATCGTCGAGACCGTCACCGTGTACGGCGCGAGCGAGCCGGGCGAGATCGGTAGACCGAGCACGTGCAGGTCGGTGTGGCACGCCAGGTCCGTATCCTGCCCCGGGCAGGCCGCCGACTTCGCGACCGCCGTGAGATACGGGGAGAACAGCACCGTCGACGTCGTCGTCACGTACGCCGAGTTGGCCCAGTCGTAGAAGTACCAGCTGCGCTGGCGCCTCGTCCGAACGGCGTCAGGGGGCGGGGTGGGGGCTTCGATCACGGGTGAAGCGTGTCACATCGACGACGCGATTTTCGGTGATGCGGGCCACTGAGAGGTCAGCGCCGCCGATCGAGGCGCTGCTTGTCGAGGTAGCGCCCAGCCGAGGCGCGCGCCTTCGTGATCTGCGCCGAGAACTTGCGGCCCGTGCGCTGGTCGACGAACTCGCCGGCCTTGTCGGTCATGGCGCGCACCTTCTCGGGGTTCTGCTGCACGTAGCGGCGACCCTGCGCGACGAGCTGCCTGGCGATGTTGGTCTTCATGGGGCGTGATCCTAGTGGACGTCCGCCGTCTCGTCCTGTGCCCGGGGCAGCAGCAGTGCCGCGAGCTGCTCGGCGGTGTCGACGACGGCCACGGCTCCCGCGCGCGCGAGCTCGTCGTCCGCGGCGTAGCCCCAGCTCACCCCGATCGTCGCGATGCCGTGACGCGCGGCGCCCTCGACGTCGTGGAGGCGGTCGCCGACCATGACGACGTCCGGCCCGGCGTCGCGACCGAGCGCGGCCAGCGCCCGGACGATGACGTCCGCCTTCGCGTCGTCCGGGCGCGTGATGTCGGCCCCGAAGACGCCGTCGAGACCCCCGGTCAGGTATGGCTCGAGGCCGAAGTGGGCGACGATGCGGCGCGCCGTCGGCTGCGGTTTCGACGTCGCGACGGCGACGCTGACGCCGGCAGCGTGCAGCTCGGCGAGCAGGTCGGCCATGCCGGGGTAGAGGTCGTTGTCGAACAGGCGCCCGGCGTTGTAATCCTCGCGGTAGGTGCCGACGATGCCCGGTACCTGCTCGGCCGGGATACCGATGCCTTCGAGGGCGACCTTGAACGGCGGGCCGACGAACGAGTCGAGCACGTGCTGCTCGGGCACCGCGACGTCGTGGGCGCCCAGCGCATGCCGCATCGATGCTGTGATGCCGCGCGCCGAGTCGGACAACGTCCCGTCGAGATCGAACAGCACGAGAGTGAGCGGGCCGTGCGGCCAGGTGGTGTCGGCGTCAGCCTGGTGTGAAGCGCTTGTCATGACGCGGCCTGCGCGGTGTCGTGGGTGGGGTTCGCGGTGATGCGCGCGGAGCGGGCCGCGGCGCGACGCTCAGCGTCGGCGGTGACGGCGTCGACGAACCACGTGAACACCTGCTGCGAACGCACGTCGGCCCCGCTCATCATCTCCGGGTGCCACTGCACGGCCGCGAGGCACCACGCGTCGTCCGCGTGCTGCACCGCCTCGACGAGGCCGTCGTCGGCGCGCGCGACGACCCGCAGCGCGTCGGCGATGGCGTCGAGCGCCTGGTGGTGGAAGGAGTTGACGGCCGCCTTCGTCACGCCCCACGCGTCGTGCAGGAACGAGCGCTCCTCGACGCTGATGTGGTGCAGCGGCGAGGCGGGGTTGCCCATCGCCATGTGCTGCTGGTCGGTGCCCGCGTAGCGCAGATCCTGGAACAGGCTCCCGCCGAGGGCCACGTTGATGAGCTGCATGCCGCGGCAGATGCCGAGCACGGGCAGCCGGTTCTCGCGCGCGAGCCGGAGCGCCTCGATCTCGTACGCGTCGCGGATCGGCGACGTCGTCTGGCATTCCTGCTTCGCGGGCTGGCCGTACAGCAGCGGGTCGACGTCGGAACCGCCGGCGAGCAGCAAGCCGTCGAGCAGGGCCAGCTGTTGCGGCAGCGTCGAGTGATCCGTCGACGGCGGCAACATGATCGGAATGCCGCCGGCCTGCGTGATCGAGCGCGAATAGTCCTCATTGACGGCGACGCGCCGGTAGCCGGGGAAGAGGTAGTGCGGGTCGTACTCGACGTTGGTGATGATGCCGATGACGGGTTTGCGGGCGCTCATCGTGCGTCCTTCCTGGCCTGGCCCTCGTGGGGCGGTGCGAATGTGACCGTGAATCGCGGATGTGTCCGCAGATCGCCGATGTGACCGTAGATCGCGAATGTGTCCGTGAATCGCCGATGTGTCAGCTCAGCGGTCCTCGGGGAGCTGCTTCGGGGTGTCGTCGTAGACGCCCAGCTTCCACGGCAAGTACAACGCCGCCGGTAACACGACGTAGCCGACGATCATCGCTGCGACCGCCCACAGGTTGAGGCCGCCGCCAGGGTTGCTGAACTGGCCACGCCAGTCGAACTCGACCATGAGGAACACCGACGCGGCGATCGACAGGATCGGGAACACGACGTCGAGGACGACGCTGCGCTTCACATCGTTCGGGCGGTGCCGCGTGCGCCCGAGGAAGCACAGGATGAGCGCGAGCGGCACCATGACGAACTGCACGAACCGCGTCACCGAACTGATGACCATGATGCCGCGCATCGAGTACCCGAACGCCATCGGCACGACGATCGCGAGCACCGCCGTCACGACGAACGCGACGACCGGCACCCCGCGCTGCGACGTCCGACTTGCCGCGGCGGGCAGCATCCGACGGCGGCTCATCGCGTCGAAGATGCGCGGCGTGTTGAAGCTCGCCGCGACGTTGATGCCGAACATGCTGACGAGGGCGCCGAGGACGATGAGGTCGCGCACGATCGAGTTGTCGAAGGCGCTCGCGAGCACGACGGCGTCCTTCGACTCGAGCACGCCCGTCGGGTTGATCATCATCGCCACGGACACGACGGCCACGTACACGACGATGACGACCGCGACACCGATTGGGATGGCGCGCGGCAGGTTGCGGGCCGGGTCTTCCATCTCGCTCGCGGCGCTGCCGGCGCCCTCGAACCCGGTGAACGCGTAGAACGCCGCGAGCATCGCGCCGACGAACGCGGTCGTGTCCATGCTCGGCACGAGAGGGCTGCCGTCGGGGCCCTCGAGATGGGTGAGATCGGAGAAGTGGTTGTCGCCGGTCATCGCCAGCACGACGAGGCCGGCGACGATCGTCAGGACGAGCGCCGCGACCTTACCGATCGTCGAGATGTTGTTGACGACCTTCGTGATGCCTGTGCCCGCCAGGTTGATCGCGAGCAGCACCACCATGAGTAGGACGAAGCCGATCGTGATGTTCGTCGTCGTCACCGCCTCGTGGCCGCCGAAGACGGTGAGCACGGTGGTCACGACGGCCGTCGCCATGACACCCCACGCGATCGCGGCGCCGACGAAGCGCGTCAGGCCGACGTAGAACCCGACGTCGTCACCGAACGCGACCCGCGTGTACGCGAACGCCGCGCCGTTCTCGCTCGTCCAACGGGCCGCGGCGGCGAACGTCACGGCGAGGACGGCCGCGAAAACACCGGCGATGACATAGACGAGCGGCGTCCACGTGCCCGCGACCTTCATGACGGCGCCGGGGGAGAGAAAGATGCCCGAGCCGATGATGCCGTTGATCGTCAGCAGGACGATTGACGCGAGCCCGAACTTGGCGCGCGACGTCTTGCGCCCGCTGGTGTCATCCCGATTCGCCGCTTCCTGCGGCGTCTCGCCGCGCGTCGTCGCGTCCTGTGGCGTCTCGCCGCGAGTGGGCTGATCAGGCGTCGTCGCGGGCGTCGACGACCCGTCCGCGCTCGCAGACGGGGTCGAACCCGCCGATGATGCGGCCATGACGGCTTCCTCTCCTCGGGCCGTGCCCCGGCGAGGGGACGACGGCGTCAGTCGCGGTGAGTCGCCCCCAGACGCATCGCCGCGTGATTCGTCCTCATCTGCCTAGTGCTGCGTTCGCCGCCGGCGACGTGACGTCCGCGGGTTGGGCAGGACGTCAGCGTGGTCACGCCGGCGACGGAGCCGCGGTGCCGTCGGGCCAGGTGAGGGTGCGCGCCGATGTGAAGTGGCGGGGGGTGCCGTCGACGGGGTCGACGAACGCGAGCGTCTTCGCGAGCAACTGCAGCGGACGCGTGAAGTCGTCGATGTCGTCGTCGAGACGCACGTGCGGATAGAGCGGATCGCCGACGATCGGGATGCCGAGACCGTTGAGGTGCAGGCGCAGCTGATGGGTGCGGCCCGTGGCGGGGGTCAGTCGGTAGGTGGCGACGTCGCCGCGCACCTGCCCGAGTTCGATGTCGGTGATGGCGTTGACCGGCGCCCCCGGCACCTCGAACGCCTGCGCGAGGCCGTGCTGCTTGCGAATGTGCGACTCGACCCGACGCGGCAGCTCGAGCGACGGGTCGTACGCCGCGACGGCCTCGTACGTCTTGCTCACCTGCCGCGCTTCGAAGATGCCCTGGTATGCAGCGCGCCAGCGTGGCTCGCGCGTCAGCAGGAGCACCCCGGCGGTGAGCCGGTCGAGGCGGTGAACGGGCACGAGCGTCGGTTCGTCGAGCATCGCGCGTGCCTTGACGACGACCGACTGCGTGACGTGCCTGCCGCGCGGGATCGAAGCGAGGAAGTGCGGCTTGTCGACGACGACGATGCGTTCGTCCTCGTGCAGCACCGTGAGTTCGAACGGCACCTCCGGCTCCTCGCGCAGCTCGCGGTGGAAGTGGACGAACGTGTGCGGCCGGTACGGTTCGTCACCGTTCCAGGATCGGCCGTGGTCGTCGACGAAACGGCCGCGTTCGAGCATCCCGTCGACGTCGACGTGGTCGGGCAGCTTGTCGTGCAGGAACGCCCGCATCGTCGGCCAGGGCATGGGGTTCGTGCGGTCACGATCGGGCGTGCGCACCCATGCGGCACTGAGGCCGTGACGGCGGGGAAGGGGATGAAAATCTGGCACGGACGGCGCTCGCGAACCGTCAGGCGCCCGCGGGCGCGCGGCCCGTCGCGGCGGCGTCGAGGGCGGCGAGGCCCTTGTCGACGTCCTTCGCCACCTTCGCGTTCATGCGGATGAGGGTGAACAGGACGCGCTGCGGCGCGCTCTGCGGACCCGTCATCGTCCAGGTGACGTCGGTTCCGCCGTCAGCGGCGGGGGAGAAGGCGAAGTGGGAGGTGTTCTCCGACTCGAACGGCGCCGTGAACGTGAGCGCGACGGTGATCTCGTGCGGCGTCGAGTCGAGGATCTCCCTGTGTCCCGACCCGGCCTTCTTGTCGCCGGCCCACTCGTACGGCGCGCCGACGCCACGTGCGGCCCCCGAATAGGTGCGGCGCAGCTGCGGATCGAGCCCCTCCCACGGTGACCAGTGCACCCATTCGTGCAAGTCGTCGACGAACCCGTGCACCTGCTCGAGCGGCGCAGCGATGTGACGGCTGCGACTGACGCGGAACTCACCCATGCCCCAGAGGATATGCGGGAGCCGCCCGAGCTGGTACACGCACGCTCCGGGGCTCACCCGGCCGCCCTCATCGAGTGTGGTGGCAGGGAATGCCAGGTCGGCCCGGACAGGCCCTGGGTCGCCCGCGTGGCCGGCCTCGCAGCAGGAGTCGCGGAGACAAGGAGTAGGGCGCCGGGCGCCCGCAGGTACCTCCAGCCACGTAGATTCACGGCATGGGAATCTTTCAGGGCCTCGCTGGCAACATGCAGCAGATCGACCCGCAGCAAGCACATGAGCTCTACGGCCCCTGGCTGCTCGAGGGTGAGCAGATCCAGTCGGCGTACAAGATGCTGCGCGACGGCTTCTGCATGACCAACTTCCGCATCATCACGCTCGATCACCAGGGTGCGACGGGGAAGAAGACTCGCGTCAAGTCGATCCAGCTGGCTGCGATCGTGGACGTCACCGCAGAGACCGCAGGCGGAGGAGTCGACGACTCGGAGATCACGATCACGTACGTCGTGACGCCTTACCTCAGGGCCCACACCCTGCAGTACGGCGAGTACACGTTCGAGTTCCCCAAGAACTTCGACATCGCGGCGCTGTATCGGCATCTCATGGGCATCGCCCTCAACAACCGTCAGAACCTGAACCGCGCGTGACAGTGGTGCCTGCCGGCCTGCGTGCGTAGCCGCTCGACGCGGGGCTGCGCGCCGAGCGAGATGTCGCCTGCGCGCCGAGTTGGGGACTCGACGCGCATGACAGGATCGGGCAATGGTCGAGACGGACGCGTTGATCCCCGAGTCGCTGCGAGCGCTGTTGGCCGGTCGGGCGGCTGACGGCGCCGGGCTGCCTGACGGTGAGGCGTGGCTGCGCAGCGTCCCGAAGACGCTCGAGACGCTGCTGGGCACCTGGCGTCTGACGCCGGACGGGCCGTCGATGCACGGTCAGTGCGCGCTCGTCGTGCCGGTGCGGCGGGGTTCGGAGCGGCTCGCGCTCAAGCTCGCGTGGCCGCACGCCGAGGCGCGGCACGAGCACCTGGCGCTGCGCGCGTGGCGCGGTGTCGGAGCGGTCAAGCTCGTCGCGGCCGAACCGTCGTCATGGGCGCTGCTGCTCGAACGGTGTCGGCCGGCGACGCAGCTGGTGGAGATGTCGTCGCTCGACGCGGCGGAGACGATCGGCGCGATCCACCGGCGTCTCGCCGTGCCGGCGTTGCCGCAGCTCGACACGGCGTCTGCGTGGTGCGGCCGGATCGCCGAGCGGCTGACGGGGGAGGAGCTGCCGATGCCGAGGCGGTTCGTCACCCAGGGGGTGTCGTTGGCGAGATCGCTCGCGCAAGAGCGTGGTGTCGACGCGACGCTCGTGCACTCGGATCTGCACGACGACAACGTCATGAGCGTGACGCGAGCCGGAGCTATTGGCGGGCTCGTCGCGATCGATCCGAAACCGGTCGCGGGAAACCTCGCGCTCGCGGTTGCACCGTTGTTGTGGAACCGGTGGGACGAGGCCGCTGACGCCTACAACCTGAGGAATCATCTGCGTTTTCGCGTCGATTACGCGTGCGACCCGATGGGCGTCGCGCCCGAAGCGGCCCGGGCATGGACGATCATTCGGGTGCTTGCCAACGCCTGGTGGGCCTGCCACGACGCGCGCGAGCGACGCGCTCCTGCACCGGATCTGACTCGCGAGGTCGCCATCATCAAGGCCATGCAGGGCTGACGTTCACCCCTGCCCGAACGCCTCGGTTCGAAGGCCTCAGAGAGCTTCCGACTACTGCCCAGCGGCCCCGCCCCACGTGCGATGTACGTCCCCATTCGCGATCTGCGTAGCCATCGGCGACTCACGTCCACCTTCGCGATCTGCGTCCCCATCTGCGATTTTCGGAAGCATTCGCCCCGGCCGTCGCACGTGGCAGGTGAGGTGCCCGGGCCGTGCGGAGCGTCGCGCCACCCGGCGGCGGGCCATCTCGTACGCTGTGGCCATGAGCCATCCCACTGATTCGTCGACGCCCGCCGCGCCCGTCAGCTCGGCCCCGGCGCCTGCGGCGCCACCCGCCGCATCGACCGCCATCCTCACCCCTGAAGCGATCGCGACGGCTGCCGAGGCCGCGATGGCCAAGCGGCCTGTGCGCGAACCGTGGCGCATCGCCATGCTCGCCGTGCTGGGCGGCGCATGGATCGCGCTCGGTTTTGTCTTCTACATCACGACGCAAACGGGCGCGTCGACGATGCCGTGGGGCATCTCGCGCACCATTGGCGGCGTCGCGTTCTCCGTCGGCCTGCTGCTCGTCATCGTGACGGGCGCGGAGCTGTTCACGTCCTCGACGATGACGATCATCGCCAAGGTCGTTGGACGCATCACGTGGCCCCAGTTCGCGCTGCACTGGGTGATCGTGTGGGTGTTCAACTTCGTCGGCGCGCTGCTCGTCGCGGCGCTGTGCTACTTCGGTGGGCTGCAGACGAACGGTAAGAACGGGTGGGGCAAGGTCGTCCTCGACGGCGCGGCTGCCAAGCTGCATCACTCGTGGGGTGAGGCGTTCGTCCTCGGCATCTTCGCGAACCTCGCGGTCTGCCTCGCGGTGTGGATGGCGTTCGCCGGCAAGACGCTCGTCGACAAGGCGTTCGCCGTCGTCGGGCCGGTCGCGCTGTTCGTCGCGACGGGTCTGGAGCACTCGATCGCCAACATGTTCTTCCTGCCGCTCGCCATGATCTTCAAGGATCACGGGGGAGCGAAGTTCCTCAAGGGCCTCGACATGTCGGCGTACTCGGATCTCACCTGGACGCATGTCTTCGTCAACAATTTGCTGCCGGTGACGCTCGGCAACATCATCGGTGGCGGGCTAATCGCGGGCCTGTACCAGTGGTACGCGAACCGTCCGAAGGTCGAAGCAGCTGCGGTCTGAGGATCGCGCTTTACATTCATTAGCTATATTTATGGCGCAGGGGAGTTGCACCAGAAAGAGACCACCGTGAGCGGTGTCGACAAGGCGCAGGTCCTGGAGGACCTCGTCGCACACCTGAGCGAGCGCCTCGACCAGGCCGACAAGGCTGTCGGCCTGCGCCAGCAGGTCGGCGAGGTGATCGAGCAGGACGAGCACCGCGTCGACGACGTCTCGCATCAGGAGGACGCCGGCGACATGCACGACATGCTCCAGGAGGTCGACAAGACGCAGCAGCGCATCGTCGAGACGGCGAAGGCGTTGACGACGACGGCGTGTGACGTCGTCAAGCCCGGCGCGGTCATCAGTTTCGGCGGCGAGCACTTCGTCGTCGGCGTGGCGACGGACGAGTTCACCTCGGGCGGCACGACCTACCTGGGCATCTCACCGGACGCACCGATCTACGCAGCCATCGAGGGCAAGCGAGCCGAAGACACATTCGAGTTCAACGGCACGATGTTGACGCTCGACGACGTGTCCTGACGCTTCGGGCGCGCGGACGTAAGCGTCAGCACTCTGGCGGCGAGAGCCAGCAGTGGGTCACATCGCACACAGCGGTGTGACCCACTGTCATTGGGACCTCTTCTGCGCCACGTTCGTCATCCGATAATCTACATTATGTTAAGTAAGCGGATGAGGGGCCTTCCCCAGCACCCCCACACGGCCTGTCGCTTTGCTTCCAGGGTGAACCAAGAGCAGATAGCCAGGACCACGCCGCCTATTTGTTGCATCCAATCTGAACCGCGCCGCCCGGTTACAGGCCGACCGGGTGGAATGACCGCTTCTTGTCCCCGATGAGGGAAACGGCCGGTGCTTCCCGACCGGACGTGGGTCGTCGAGCGGTAGCGGCACCCGGTGCACCGCCGCCCGTACGCGGACTAAAAGAGATGGGGACACAGTACGGGCTACGCTGGGCCGTCACGCGCAGAGCGCGCGAGACGCGCCCAGTGCGGCTGTCGCGAACCCACGATCGGGAATACGGATGAACCCCCTACCACCGCCGCCCTTTTCCAACATGTTCAGCGGACCCGGGGCGGAGCGGCCATGAACGACGCCTTGTCCCTCTTGACCGGTGTCGTCGTCGTTCTTGCGATCACCGCAGTGACGGCGTACTTCGTGGCGCAAGAGTTCGCCTACATGTCCGTGGACCGCTCCAAGCTGACGGCTCGTGCGCAGGCAGGCGATGACACGGCACGCCGCACCCTCGCTATCACCCGCCGCACCTCGTTCCTCCTGTCCGGCGCGCAGCTCGGTATCACCGTGACAGGCCTGCTTGTCGGCTACGTGGCCGAACCACTCATCGGAATGGCGCTGTCGTCCATGCTCGGCGGAGTCGGCATCCCCACCGGCATCGGCCTGACCGTGGGCGGCATTCTCGCAATCACCTTCTCCACGTTCGTGCAGATGCTGTTCGGTGAGCTTTACCCGAAGAACTACGCTATAGCTCGCCCCGAGCAGGTCAGCGGCGCTCTCGCACGGTCGAGCGCCCTGTACTTGAAGGTGTTCGGCCCGGCCATCTGGGTGTTCGACAAGTCCGCTGAGCTGCTGTTGAAGCGTGTCGGCATCGAACCGGTGCACGACGTCGAGCAGGCCGCCACAGCGGATGACCTGCACCACGTTGTCGAGGCGTCGAAGCAGACGGGCGACCTCGCGCCGGAGCTGTCAGACATGCTGGATCGCATCATCGACTTTCCCACCCAGAACGTCGATCACGCGATGATCCCCCGCGCTCAGGTCGACTCAGTGCGAACTGAAACAAACATCGCTGAGATGCGCGCTCTCATGGCGAGCGGGCACACGCGCTACCCCGTGATCGACGGCACCGACGACGTCGCCGGTGTCGTGCACCTCGTCGATGTGCTCGCCGCGCAGGATGGCGCTCGGCCGGTCTCGTCGGTGATGCGTCCGGCACTGATCGTTCCTGAGCTGATGGGGTTGTCCACCGCGTTGAGCGAACTCGACCGCGCCAAGCAGCAACTCGCATGTGTCATCGACGAGTTCGGCGGGTTCACCGGCATCATCACCGTCGAAGACCTGGCAGAGGAAGTTGTCGGGGAAATCACCGACGAGCACGACCCGGTCCTACCCGAGTATGCGCCGCTGCCCGATGACGGCCAGTGGGTGATGCAAGGGTCCGTGCACATCGACGAGGTCGAACGTGCTCTTGACGTAGACCTGCCCGAGGGTGAATACGAAACGGTCGCGGGCCTCGTGGTGGGTCGCCTCGGTACGCTCCCGCGCGTCGGTGAGCGTGTCGTCATCGACGTACCCCAGGGCCCGCGTGTACTGGCCGTGGATGAGGACGCCCCGCCATCCCGCCTCGACATCGAAGTTCTTGCTGTGGAACGGCACGTGCCGTCCCTGCTCAGGTTGACCCTGCTCGAACCAGAATCAGCCCCGCACGACACCGAGGAAGAAGGGAGCGACCGATGAATCCCTTCGCCACGACTATCGCGACAATCGTCATCATCGCCCTGTCAGCGTTCTTCGTCGCCGCCGAGTTCTCCCTCATCAACGCGCGCACCCACCGCCTTGAAGACAACCCGTCAGCGTCCGCGCGTGCCGCGCTTCGCAGCTCGGGCGAAATCACGATGCTCCTCGCAGCGTCACAGCTTGGGATCACCGTGTGCACCCTCGCATTGGGTGCCATCACCAAACCTGCCGTGCACCACGCCCTGCTGGGACCCCTGGAGATGGTCGGCCTGGGTGAGACGGCTGCCGACGTCGCCGCGTTCGTCCTCGCGCTCATCATCGTCACGTTCCTGCACCTCGTCATCGGGGAAATGGCGCCCAAGTCATGGGCGATCGCACACCCCGAAAAGTCCGCGATCATGCTGGCGCTGCCGATGCGCGCTTTCATGCGTGTCACACGTCCGATCCTTGCGGCGTTGAACCGTGCCGCGAACTGGCTCGTGCGCCGCTCCGGTGTCGAACCGGTCGAGGAAGTCAGCGAATCGCAAGACTCGACGTCATTGCGCCAGCTCGTCGAGCACTCAGCGAGCGTCGGAGCGCTCGACCTCGCCTACCGCACCTCACTGACAAGCGCAATCGACCTTGAACGCCTGACGATCGCAGACCTGCTTGACGGGCGTGGCGCCCCTACGGCGGCTCCCGCCACGGCAACCGTCGGTGATGTTCAGGCTGCCGTGATGCGCAAGGGGCACACGCGCGTGTTGCTGATGGAGCCCGCCGGCGCTGGTTCCGGCGTACGGGGCGTCGTGCACGTGCGAGACACGCTGATGCTCCCCGAGGCGACACCTGCGGACACCGTGGCCCGTCCCGTCCTCGAACTGCCCCGCGACACGGCCCTGCATGAAGCGCTTCGGCTGATGCGTGAAGGCAGCCACCAGCTCGCCGTCGTCACCGACAACGGCGCTTTCAGTGGCGTCGTCACCCTGGGCGACATCCTGCCCAAACTGCTGCCCCGCGCAGACGCGGTGACAGACGGCGCCGCGTGACGCTCGCCTCCCCGAGCTATTTGCCTGCTTGGTTCGCTTCGGATGCAAACCTGGAGTCGTCATCGACGCTCCGCGAAGGGCCTGATCCTCACACCGCGCGCGGAGAGGTCAACATTCCTCGGGCCGACGTCGTCATCGAGCCCGGTGGCGACGGTTCGCTCGAGCGTCTGCGAGACGAGAGCCACCGCGGCTGGCTGCAGGAGGCTGCGCAGCGAGGTGCCATCGTCGCGAGTGTTTGCACGGTCGCTCGCCTCCTTGCCGCCGCGGGGTTGCTGCACCAGCGCCCGTTCACGACCTACCACGACACGTTCGCCAGCGTCGCGGCCCTCGACCCCAAGGCCCAACCATGCCCGGGTCAGCGATGGATCGACGACGGGCAGGTCATCACGGACGCAGGCGTCTTCGCCGGCATCGACATGGCCCTGCATCTCGTCGGACGCCCCGCCACCCCTGAGCGCGCACGCGAGGTCCAAGATGGGATCGAGTACCGCCCGGCGCCCCCGACGTGGGCGTCCCGATCATGACCGCGCTGTGCCCCGCCGACACGGGGACGAGCACGTCGCACACCTCGTTGGCGTGGCGCGGACGTGTGATCGAACGCGTAGCATCCATCTGAACGCCAACCATTCCAGGAGACCGCCATGAACGCACCCCGTCCCCCTGTCCCACCCTTCACAGCCGAGACAGCGGCCGCAAAGGTGCAAGCTGCCGAGGACGCGTGGAACACGCGAGACCCCGAACGCGTCGCCGGCGCCTATACGCCGCACACCGTGTGGCGAAACCGCGGCGAGAGCATCGTCGGGCGTGACGCCGTCATCGAGTTCCTCACTCGCAAGTGGGCGCGCGAACACGAATACCGGTTGCGCAAGAACCTGTGGGCGTTCACCGACGACCGCATCGCCGTGCGTTTCCAGTACGAGTGGCATGACGATGACGGTCAGTGGTGGCGTTCCTACGGCAACGAGCTGTGGCACTTCGATGCCGACGGTTACATGAGCCGTCGCGAGGCGAGCATCAACGATGTTGCCATCACCGAGGCCGAACGACGCGTACGGCCCGGACGAGGCGAACTTCCACCCTCCTGAACCCGCGCGCTGGCAGCGGTGCCGGCGTTCGAGTCACACCCGGCGCTGCAAGCGTCGATCAGAGGGGCGCACGCGCGATGGAGGTGACGCCTCCAGCGTTGTCGCTACGACCTCGCGAGCGTCGTCCGGGCCGCCACTCGGGACGACTCGACCCCCAGAAGCTCCCGAACCGGATCCAGCGACCCGGGCACACTGCGGTAGTAGACCCACGTGCCGCGACGTTCTGAGGTGACGAGCCCAGCGTCGCGCAGCTTGCGCAGGTGATGCGAGATCGTCGCCTGCGACAATTCCAGGTCCGGCAGGTCGCAGACACAGATCTCCCCTGGCGCCGCCGCGACGATCGCGTCGAACAGGCGTAGACGCGCCGAATCGCCGAGCGCCTTGAACACGGCAGCAGCGCGCGCAACATCTTCGTCGTTCGCCACGACTCGAGGCGCACCATCCCGCGACGTCGCCTCACCCCGCCGCTCACACCCGTCGATCGTCACTCAACTATTTTGACACATGTCGAATCACGCCTCACGATGGCACCGTATTCACCGATGACGAAAAAAGGCGGCCGACCGTGAACTCCCCTGCATCGCCCCGCGCGAGACTGTCGACGCTCGACCGCTTCCTGCCCGTGTGGATCATCGCCGCCATGGTGGCAGGCCTCCTGTTGGGACGCCTCGTGCCCGGCCTCGACGACGCCTTGTCAGCCGTCGAGATCCAGGGGGTCTCGCTGCCCATCGCCATCGGGTTGCTCATCATGATGTACCCGGTGCTCGCCAAGGTGCGTTACGACAAGCTCGACGCCGTCACGTCCGACCGGCGGCTACTCGGCGCCTCGCTCGCACTCAACTGGATGGTCGGGCCGTTGCTCATGTTCGCCCTCGCGTGGATCTTCCTGCCGGATCTGCCGACCTACCGCACCGGCCTCATCATCGTCGGCCTCGCGCGCTGCATCGCCATGGTCATCATCTGGAATGACCTCGCCTGCGGCGACCGCGACGCGGCTGCTGTGCTCGTCGCGCTCAACGCGCTGTTCCAGATCGTCGCGTTCGCCGCGCTCGGCTGGTTCTACCTCAGCGTCCTGCCCGGCTGGCTCGGCCTCGACCAATCACATCTCGACGTCTCCCCCTGGCACATCGCCGCGTCGGTTCTCGTCTTCCTCGGCCTCCCGCTGCTCGCGGGTTACCTCAGTCGGCGCATCGGCGAGAGGCGTTGGGGCCGTGAGGCGTACGAGTCGCGTTTTCTGCCCCGCATCGGGCCGTGGGCGCTCTACGGCCTGCTGTTCACCATCGTCGTCCTGTTTGCGTTGCAGGGCGCACAGATCACGTCGCACCCCCTCGACGTCGCCCGCATCGCGCTGCCCCTGCTCGCCTACTTCGCGCTCATGTGGGGCGGCGGCTACCTGCTCGGCCGGGCCCTGGGCATGGGCTACGAACGGACGACGACTCTCGCCTTCACCGCTGCCGGCAACAACTTCGAGCTCGCCATCGCCGTCGCCATCGCGACGTTCGGCGTCACCTCCGGCCAGGCACTCGCCGGGGTCGTCGGCCCGCTCATCGAGGTCCCCGTTCTCGTCGCTCTGGTCTACGTCAGCCTGGCCCTGCGCGATCGCTTCCCCCAACCCATGCTCGAGGCCGACCACGATGCCCCGCGCTGACCGTCCCACCTCCTCGCCCGATGGCGCAGCTGACGCGGATCGTCGACCGCGCGTCCTCTTCGTCTGCGTCAAGAACGCTGGCAAGTCGCAGATGGCGGCCGCGCTCACGCGCCATTTCGCTCGCGAGCGCCTCGATGTCCACTCCGCCGGCACTCAGCCCGGCAGGGCCGTGAACGCGGAGTCGGCGACCGCCGTCGCCACCCTCGGCGCAACCTTCGACGGCGAACATCCCAAGGCCATCGACCCCGCCGTGCTGCGCACTGCCGACCGCGTCATCATCGTCGGCTCTGCTGCACGGCTCGAACCGATCGACGGCATGCTCGCAACGATCGAGACGTGGCACACCGATGAGCCGTCGACGCGCGGCATCGAGGGCACCGAGCGCATGCAGCTCATCCGCGACGACATCGCCGAGCGCTGTCGCACGCTCGTCAGCGAGATGCTCCACCGAACCCAGGGGTGAACAGAACTACCTCCCTTGGGCGCAAGATGGCCTTGTCGACGCCCCGCCCGTTGATCCGTCGCACCTCGCGCCCTCGGGCCCGCCATGACGCTGGGCGACGACGCACAGGACGGACGCTTCTTCGTCTGTGTTGTCGTCGTCTGGAGTGGTTACTGCCAACAGCACGCGTACCGCGCTCGCCACGAGCTGGGTGCGTCAGCGACGCGGGTCGATCATCGTCACGCCGGAGAGCGGCGAAGCGTCGAACGACGGCAGCATCGCCGCGCCGTCGTCGAGGCTGACGGTGCGGGCGATGAGTCGCCCGGGATCTAGTCGGCCGTCGGCGACGAGCGCCAGCATCGCAGGATAGTCGGCGGCGGCCATGCCATGGCTGCCGAACACGTCGAGCTCCCAACCGATGACGCGCGCCATCGGCACGCGCGGATGCCCGTCCACCGGCGGCAACAACCCCACCTGCACGTGCCGCCCACGACGCCGCAGCGCATGAATCGCGTCAGAACACGTCGATTCGCTGCCCACCGCGTCGACGGCGACGTGCGCTCCGCCACCCGTGATCTCGTGGACGCGGGCCGCCACGTCGACAGGCTCGTTGGTCTCAGCGACCCCGGCGCCCCTGGCCAGGACGACGGCGTCCGCGCCCTCGCGCGTCGCGAGCGCCAGCGCGTCGGCGTTGCGGTCCACGGAGACGACACGCGCCCCGAGCGACTTCGCGATCATGACGGCGCTGAGTCCGACTCCCCCGGCGCCGACGACACACACCCATTCACCCGGCTGCACATCAGCACGAGCCGTCAGAGCTCGAAAGGCCGTCGCGAACCGGCACCCGAGGCTCGCGGCGGCCGCGAAGCTCACAGCGTCGGGGATTGCGACGAGGTTCGTGTCCGCGCGTCGCGCGACGACGTACTGCGCGAACGATCCCCAGTGCGTGAACCCCGGCTGATCCTGGGTCGGACAGACCTGCGCGTCACCGGTGCGACACCACTCGCAGGCGCCGCAGCCCTCGACGAACGGCATCGTCACCCGCTGCCCGACCCGCCAGTTCACGACGTCCGAACCGACCTCAGTGATCACCCCGGCGAACTCGTGACCGGGCACGTGCGGCAGCTCGACGTCATCATGACCGGCCCACGTGTGCCAGTCGCTGCGGCACAACCCCGTCGCGCGCACCTCGACGAGGACGGCGTCGTCAGGCAGGGCGGGCACCTCGACCTCCTCGACGCCGACGGCCCCCGCGATCTCTTGCATTACCACTGCGCGCATCGTCATCCCGCCACTGTGGCAGATCGCGAGAACACGTGCTCTACGGAAGCCACCCGATCTCGAGGGGTGTTCAGCGGCCGCCGGTCGTATCGACGTCACCGAATCCCGGCGGCAACCCGGCGATCCCGACCAGCAACTGCGGGTCGATGCTCTCGCCGCGCCGGACGACCGTCAGCGTGCCGCGCGGTTCGAGGACGGCGAGGGCGACGTCGTCGAGGTGCCGCACTCCCCCGGCTCGCAACCGTTCGTGCAACCGCTCGGCGGTGAGGCCGATGTGGCGCAGGGCGTCCGGGCGTGCCCGCCCGTCGATCATGACGGCCCACGCCCGGGCGCGGCCCGCGGCGCGGTGGCTGCGCATCGACATCACCGCGTGCAGCCGTCCGAAACCGAACTCCAGGACGAACAGGGTGGCCATCGCGACGAGCGCACCGCACAACGTCGGCGAGTTGCCCAGCATCGCGCGGGCGCACAGCGCCCCGAGGACGGTGAACACGGCGACGGACATCGTCGAACCGGCCGCCAGATACCGTACGCCCCAGAAATGCAGGATCGCGACGAAGACGGCGTACAGCACCACTGTCGCGACGACGACGCCGACGACGCCACTGGCGCCGATGCCGATGTGCGGCCAGATGTTCACACCGCCCCCTTTCGCACCTGTCCCCCGGCGACCAGTGTCTCCTACCCCCTCATACCGTTCCGAGCCGGCCCCGGCGCGCAGCTGCACGAGTTCTGCGCATCTGCACGAGGAATATCGCGCACATTCCTCGTGCAGATGCTCAAAAGTCATGCAACGTCGCGGCCGTGCGCTGCGCGCCCTCCACCACCTGCCGCACGGGCGTCAGCCGACACAGCGACGCCACAGGTCGGCGACAGCGGACCCCACGGTGCGTCACCTTCACTTGGTCTCAACACGTCGACGCACCGCCGTCGCCGTCGCCCTCGCGCCAACACATCGCGACGCCAGGGACGCACACCATCGCAAGCCCGAGCACTCGCCCCAAGGAGCATCCCATGCGCAGCCCCGCCCTCGTCGCCCTCACCGCAGCATGCTCGGCCGCCATCGCCGCCCCCCTGGCGATCGGCGTGCACGACGGTTCCCTCAGCGCGTTCGACGCCGGCTCCGTCACACGTCAGCTGCGCAGTCAGCTCGACGCCGCCAGCGCTCGCAGCACCACCGATTCGGGCAGCTCATCCACTGACACGGATCAGGGCGGCGCCTCGACGCCGCAAACCGCACCCGACGGCTCGAGCACATCGCCGTCGAACGGCGGCGCGCAAGCCAGTGGCGCGTCATCCAGCGGAACGACGACGCGCGCCACCGCCGCTCAGAGCAAGGGCGTCGTCATGATCGACGTGGCCACCTCGAGCGGTGAGGCTGCGGGCTCCGGCATGGTGCTCACGGCCGATGGCACCGTCCTGACGAACTACCACGTCGTCTCCGGCTCGACGCAGATCCGCGTCACCGTCCCGAACGGCGGGTCATACACGGCGAGCGTCGTCGGGCACGACGAATCCCACGACGTCGCCGTGCTCAAGCTCAGCGGTGCGAAGAACCTCGATACCGTCACTCTGGACACCGACGGAGTCAGGACGGCCGAAGAGGTTCTCGCCGTCGGCCAAGGCGGCGGCGAGGGCGTGCTCTACGCCGCCTCCGGCATCGTGACGGCGACGGGGCGCTCGATCACCGCCTCCGAACAGGGGTCATTGTCGTCCGGTGAGAACCTGACGAACCTCGTGCAGACGAACGCGCCCATCGTCGGCGGCTACTCCGGCGGGCCTCTGTTCGACGCCGCGGGCAAGGTCGTCGGAATCGACACCGCCGCATCCGCGACGAACTCGCTCACCGGCTATCAGCGCAGCAACGCCGAGGGGTACGCCACCCCGATCACGCAGGCCAAGTCGATCGCCGACGACATCCTCGCCGGCCGCAAGACGACGACGAATCACATCGGCGCGAAGGCCGCCCTCGGCGTGGCCGTCGTCCCGAGCTCGTCGTTGCGGGGCGCCAGCGACACCGGCGTCGTCGTGCAGCAGGTGCTGAACGGCTCGGCTGTCGCAAGCACGGGGATGACGGCGGGTGACACGATCACCGCCCTCGACGGCAAGGCCGTCACCTCGACCGACTCCCTCAGCTCGCTCATGGGCACCCGCTACCCCGGCTCGACGATGAAGGTGACGTGGAGCGACACCTCCGGCGCGTCGCACACGGCGTCCGTCACGCTGCAGAAGTCGACCGCGAACTGACGCGTCGCGGGTCTCGAGGTGGCCTTGCGCCATCTCGAGACCCGCGTGCCCGGCATCGGGACGCACGAGAGCAACTCGCCCCCTTGCATCCCGATCCAGCCGGGCCGGGCGCCACCGTCAGCAGCTCGTCAGGACGCAAGATCCTCGGCGTATGCCTGACCGGCGGCGATCATGTCCTCACGGGACACGACCTTGACGCGCTCGCGGCCGGCGCTCTCGCCGAGGGCGATCTCGTGGGCGTCGAGACGCTCCCAGTGATCCCAGAGCGTGATCTCGACACCCGAATCAAGCAGGTGACGTAGCAGCGCGTCCGGGTCGCCGCCACTGGGCGTGGGCAGCGAGTCGAGGTCCTCGAGCAGGCACGCAATGGTCTCCGATGCATCCGACTTCGTGTGCCCGATGAGCCCGACGGGGCCGCGCTTGATCCACCCCGTCACGTACGTCGCCGGCATCACCTCGCCGCTGACGTCCGTCACGCGGCCCGCCTCGTTGGGCACGACGCCCGCGGCGTCGTCGAAGGGCAGGTCGCGCAGCGGCGAACTGTAGTACCCGACGGCGCGGTAGACGGCCTGCACGTCCCAGTCGCGGAACTCGCCCGTGCCGTGCGTCGTCGCGTCGCCGTTGAACTCCTGGTGCTCGGTGCGCAGGCCGACGACGCGGCCGTCCTCGCCGAGGATCTCGACGGGCGCCTCGCACAGGTGCAGGTGGATCTGGTGCGGCGCGCCGCTCGGCTCGTTCTCGAGGTACTTGAGCAGCGTGTTGACGACGAGCTTCGTCGACTTGCTCGCGTTGATCGCGGCCTGGCCGGCCTCGTCGATCTCGAAGCCCTCCTCGTGCACGATGACGTCGATGCTCGGGCTGTGCGACAGCTCGCGGAACTCCATCGGTGAGAACTTCAACTGCGCCGGGCCGCGGCGCGCGAAGACGTGCACCTCCGTCGCCTGGTTCGCCTTCAACCCGTCGTAGACGTTCTGCGGGATCTCGGTCGTCAGCTGCTCGTCGGCGGGCTTGGCGAGCATGCGCGCGACGTCGAGGGCGACGTTGCCGGCGCCGAGGACGGCGACCTTGCGCGCCGTCAGCGGCCATTCGCGCGGCACGTCGGGGTGGCCGTCGTACCAGGAGACGAAGTCTGCGGCGCCGAAGCTACCGTCGAGGTCGATGCCGGGAATGTCCAGCGGTCGGTCGCTCGAGGCGCCCGTGGAGAAGATGACGGCGTCGTAGTGCTCCTGCAGCTGTTCGAGGTCGAGGTCGGTGCCGTAGTCGACGTTGCCGATGAAGCGGATGCGATCTCCCGACAGCACGCGACGCAGCGCCTTGATGATCTCCTTGATGCGCGGGTGGTCGGGCGCCACGCCATAGCGCACGAGGCCGTACGGTGCGGGCAGCCGGTCGAACAGGTCGACGCGCGCGCCCTCGTGCTGCTTCGTCAGGATGTCCGAGGCGTAGATGCCGGCCGGGCCGGCTCCGATTACGGCGACGCGAAGGTCTCGCATGCAATCCCCTTCTGCAGGTGGCACGGCGTCGGCCGTGCGGTGGTGGCGTCGTCGGGCAGGGTGATGTCCGGCAGGCGTCATGAACGAGTTGTTAGCGTAAACATAACCAGGCATTACTTGTCGAACGGTTCGTCGACGCTTCTCATGCCATGTTAGGTCTGCCTAACGTCCAGCACCAATCCCCCACGACGCGAACGGCGCTCGCCTCTCACGAGACGAGCGCCGGTCTGCGGCGGGATGCCGTCAGGCGTCGGCGGGCGAGCGCTTGCGCCCACGATGTGGCAGGAACGTGCCGTCCTGCAGGCTCGACTCGATCTCTTCGAGGCTGCGACCCTTCGTCTCAGGAACGAAGAAGTACACCGTCACCCAGGCGATGACGTTGATGACGGCGTAGAAGATCATCGCGCCCGGCAGCGACAGCCAGTCGATGAGCGTGAGGACGGTCAGCGTGATGAGCAGGTTCGAACCCCACAGCGCGGCCGCGTGCAGCGCCGTCGCCGCCGAACGCACCTTGAGCGGGTACAGCTCCGAACCCATGAGCCACCCGACGACCTGGATGCCGCCGGCCTGGAAGAACATGAAGGACAGGATGAGCGCGAGCGCGACGCCCGCAGGCGGGTCGTCGTTCGTCACCCAGAACGCGATGCCGAACGCGGCGATAGACACTGCGGCTCCGGGCAGCATGACGAGCATGAGACGGCGACGCCCGATGCGGTCGACGACGAACTTACCGAGCGTCGTCATGACGAGATAGACGACGCCGACGCCGACGTTGCCCGCCTGCGCCATGTCGTCGGAGAAGCCGACGTTGTTCTTCAGGATCGTCGGCGTGTAGTAGATCATCATCTCCAAGCCGGTGATCTGCGTGAAGATCGCGACCATGATGCCGGCGAACAGTGCCGGGCGAATCCACTTCTCGCTGAACAGGGTTCGCCACTCCCCCTCACCGGAGGCCTGCTGCTCCTCGCGGTAGGTGCGCTTGATCTCGGCGATCTCCGCGTCGACCGCGCGCGTGCTCGGACGCACCCAGCGCAGCACCCGACGAGCAGGGTTGACGAACCCCTGCTGCACCAGCCAGCGTGGACTCTCCGGCAACGGCTTCATCCCGATGAGCAGCACGAGCGCCGGCACGACAGCGGCGGCGATGCGGACGCGCCAGCTGATCGCGGAGTCGCCGAAGTAGTTGACGAGGCTCGCGGTGAGGATGCCGACGCCGATCGCGACGTTGAAGAACGTCACATAGCTGCCGCGCTTCGCGGGCGGTGCGAGCTCCGAGATGTACGTCGGGATCGCCATCGTCGAGCCACCCACGGCGAGGCCGAGGAAGACGCGCGCGAGCGACAGCGTCCACCAGTCGCTCAGCGGCGCCGCTGAGCAGGACGCCGATCGCGAACACGGCCGCGATGCCGATGATCGCCTTGCGCCGCCCGCCCCTCTTGACGATGACGCTCGTGCCCAGCGCACCGAGCACCGCGCCGAGCAGGATCGATGAGGTGATGATCTCCGTGATGTTGTGCGCCGCCGAGCCGAAGCGCTCCTCGTTGATGTGGAACTCTTCGGTGACGTGCAGCATCGCACCCGAGATCACGCCGGTGTCGTAGCCGTATAGCAGCCCGCCGAACGCGGCGATGAACGACACGTGCAGCACATGTCGACGCGCCAGACGCTCCGCTTCAACGGGGCTGACGTCGTCGTCGCGGGCTGCGTCGGGGATGCCGCCGAGGCGACGCTCGGCGTCGGTCAACTCGTTCGGGGCGCCCTCGGCACCCGGTCCGTCGGACATGCGCCATCCATTCTCGAGGCCTGCCCAGCGACGCGACAGGAGGAACCAGGGTCGAGAGTGAACCTATCCAACGCGCGTTCGGGCTGCGAAACCGGCCGGCGCGGCACCCGAGACCCGGCCACGGCCCCCACTTGCGGCGCTGATGCAGGCCAGCGGGCCGCTGACGTACCGTAGGCGCATGTCAGTCTCGAACCAGTCCCGCGCGGTCGATCTGCGCGTCACCGGCACCGTTCAGGGCGTCAGCTACCGTGCCGCGTGCGCCGAGCAGGCGCGCACGCTGGGACTCGTCGGATACGTCGAGAACCTCGATGACGGCGCGGTGCACGTCGTCGCCGAGGGTACGCCGGACGCCGTCGAATCGCTCGTGGACTGGTGCCACGACGGCCCCGCCGCGGCGTCCGTCGACGACGTCGAGGTGCGAGACGTCGCCCCCGAGGGTTACGACGACTTCACCGTCCGCCACTGAGCGCGTGCACTGCCACTATTTCGACGTCGGTGCGTGCCGCTCGTGCACGAACCTGACCGTGCCGTACGACGAGCAACTCACGCGCAAGCAGACGTCCGTCGAGCACGCCCTCGCCGCACGAGTGGCGCCCGAGGCATGGCTCTCCCCCGCCGCATCGCGCCCGACCGCGTTTCGCAACAAGGTGAAGCTCGCCGTCGGCGGCCACGTCGACGCTCCGACGCTCGGGCTCGCACTGCCCGGGCGCCCGGCCGTCGACCTGCGCGAGTGCCCCATCCAGGAACGGCCGATCTGGGACGTCGTGCCCGACCTCGCCGGGTTCATCACCTACGCACGTCTCATGCCCTATGACGTCGACGCGCGCACGGGCGAGCTCAAGTTCGTCATCGTCACCACCAACACTGACGGCGAGTTGCTCGTCCGCTTCGTCGTGCGCACCAATGACGGAGTCGACCGACTCAGCGCCGCCCTGCCCGCCCTGACGGACCGCCTGCCGCAGATCGTCGCCGTCTCTGCGAACATCCATCCGGAGCACAAGGCCGTCGTCGAGGGGGACGTCGAGATCGCCCTGACGCCCACGCAGACGCTGCGCGCCCCGATCGGCGACGTGACGCTGCACCTGCAGCACCGCAGCTTCTTCCAGACGAACACCGATGTCGCCGCGGCGTTGTACCGCCAGGCGCGCGCGTGGGCCGACGACGTCGACGCTCGTCAGGTGCTCGACCTGTACTGCGGCGTCGGCGGCTTCGCCCTCCATCTTGCGGACGGCACCCGCCGCGTCCACGGCGTCGAGATCGAACCGAGCGCCATCGACAGCGCCCGTCGCAGCGCCACCGAAGCCGGGTCGGACGCGACGGTGACGTTCGACGTCGGCGACGCGAGCACCCTCGTCATGCCCGAGCACGACGTTCCGGATCTCGTCGTCGTCAACCCGCCGCGACGCGGCATCGAAGCGCTCGCCGACGCGCTCGAGCGCAGCTGCGTCGCGCATGTCATCTACTCGAGCTGCAACCCGACGAGCCTCGCCGCCGATCTCGCCGCGATGCCGAGCTTCGACGTGCGGGCCGCGCGACTGTTCGACATGTTTCCGCACACCAACCACGCCGAGGTCGCGGCGCTGCTGTCACGCCGGCCCGCGTGAGTTGAGTCACGGCCAGAACTCGTAGTCGACCGGAGCCCGAGAGCGCCCCCGCCCGCAGCCGGCATCGATTTCGTCACAAAATCCGGTGTGAGGCACCCCACCTCATGGTTCGTCTGATCTTCACCCTAGGGTGAACGGCGTCACAGTTCAGCCGCAAGATCGGGAGCCATCCGTGCCGGATCAGTACGACCACGACGTATCGTCGTCGCCCACGCCACCACCGCGCAGTTCCGCCGAGGGCGCGCCGCCGGAGGTCTCCACGGCCGCGACATCCCCCAAGAAGGATCGCAGCCACTACCTCTACGTCGGCGTCATCGTCGCCGTCATCGCCGGCATCGTCTTCGGTCTCGTCGCGCCGGACGCGGCGAAGGCCTGGAAGCCGCTCGGTGAGATGTTCGTCAGCCTCATCAAGATGATGATCACGCCGGTCATCTTCTGCACGATCGTGCTGGGCATCGGCTCCGTCCGCAAGGCCGCGACGGTCGGGCGCGCAGGAGGCATGGCGCTCGCCTACTTCCTCACCATGTCGACGTTCGCGCTTGCGATCGGTCTCGTCGTCGGCAACATCATCCAGCCGGGCCACGGGCTGACGGTCAAGCACGGATCGGCCGACAAGTACGTCAAGACGGCCGAGAAGTCGGGCGGGTTCATCGACTTCCTCAAGAGCATCATCCCCGACACGTTCTTCTCCGCGTTCACCTCCGGCAGCGTCCTGCAGGTGCTGTTCATCGCACTGCTCGTCGGCTTCGCCATCCAGCGCATCGGCGACTCCGCCGAACCCGCGCTGCGTGCGATCGCCACGATGCAGAAGATCGTGTTCCGCGTGCTGTCGATGGTGCTGTGGCTCGCCCCGATCGGCGCGTTCGGTGCGATGGCCGCCGTCGTCGGTGAATCCGGCGCCAAGGCCGTCGGTGAGATGGCGAAACTGATGGCGGGCTTCTACGTCACGTGCGCGCTGTTCATCTTCGTCATTCTCGGCGCGCTGCTGTGGGTCGTCGCGCGCGTCAACATCTGGAAGCTGTTCAAGTACCTCGGCCGCGAGTTCCTCCTCATCCTCGCGACATCGTCGTCGGAGTCGGCGCTGCCGAACCTCATGGCAAAGATGGAGCACGCCGGCATCAACCGCTCCACCGTCGGCATCGTCGTGCCGACGGGGTACTCGTTCAACCTCGACGGCACCGCGATCTACCTGACGATGAGTTCGCTCTTCATCGCCGACGCGATGAACATGCCCATGTCGATCGGCGAACAGATCGGCCTGCTCGTCTTCATGATCGTCGCCTCCAAGGGTGCGGCCGGCGTCACCGGCGCCGGTCTCGCCACCCTCGCCGGCGGCCTCAGCAGCCACAAGCCCGAACTCGTCGACGGCGTCGGCCTCATCGTCGGCATCGACCGCTTCATGTCAGAGGCCCGCGCACTGACGAACTTCGCGGGCAACTCGGTCGCGACGGTCCTGATCGGCACGTGGACGAAGACGATCGACCGCGAGCGCCTCGGTGACGTGCTCGGCGGGCGCGACCCGTTCGACTACTCCTCGATGGAGGACGATCCGCACTCCTCCGGCGTGCGCGGCGCGTCGCCCGTCGCGCAGCACTGACGGTTTCGAGCGTCACGACCCATGACGAGCGGGTCCCCACCTCGAGGTGGGGA